>NZ_QHHV01000559.1:0-963 GCF_003947245.1 Actinoplanes sp. ATCC 53533
AACCTGGACGCAGTTCCTGACCACCCAGTCCAAAGGGTTACTGGCCTGCGACTTCCTGCACGTGGACACCATCGGTCTGACCCGGGTCTACGTGCTGTTCCTGATGGAGATAGCCACCCGGCGAGTACACATCCTCGGAGTCACCACGAACCCGACGGGCCAGTGGGTGGCGCAGCGGGCTCGCAACCTCATGACCGACCTCGGGCACCGCGTCTCGCAGTTCCGGTACCTGATCCGGGACCGCGACACCACGTACACCACCGTATGCGACGAGGTGTGCGCCAGCGAAGGCATCGAGATCCTGCGGACGCCGCCACGGGCGCCCCGTGCGAACGCCTACGCCGAGCGCTGGGTGCGCACGGCACGCCGTGAGTGTCTGGACCGGATCCTGATCGACAACCGGCGACACCTGCTCGCCGCACTCGACGAATGCGTCCGGCACTACAACCAGCACAGGCCACATCAAGGTCGTGAGCAACGCCTGCCGGCTCAGGGAATGGCCCCAGCACCTGTCACGGATCTGGGCGCCGCACGCGTACGCCGCCGACGCGTCCTCAGCGGGCTGATCAACGAATATTCCCAGGCTGCGTAGCCGAAACCGAGTTTTCGAACGGTACAGGCGCAGCCTTCGCGAGGAGTGCACCGACCGGCTGCTGATCTACCACAACGACACGCCCTCGCGGTGGTCGGCGAGTACGTGAACCACTTCAATAATCACCGGCCGCACCAAGGCCGGCAGCAGCTGCCGCCGAACCACGACCCTGCCGTCGTGATCGCGATGAATGCTCCCGTACGACGCCGGCGACGCCTCGGCCGCGTGATCAACGAGTACCACCGAGCAGCCTGACCTGATCTTCAAAGTACCAGCTCACGGCCACCACGGAGTTTCGGCACGGTACAGGCGCGCCGCGCCGTGTTCGCCTACCTCACCTACTACAACCACGACCGTCTACATTCGACGCT
>NZ_QHHV01000560.1:0-965 GCF_003947245.1 Actinoplanes sp. ATCC 53533
CCAGCCGTGCAGCTGGCAGGTCAGCGTGTTGCCGTCGAGCACTCCGAAGCGGGACAGGTCGGCCTTCAGGTGCGGGCAGCGGCGCTGCACGTTCCAGTCGCCGATCGTGGTGTCCTCGGCGTCGACGGAGCGCTCGTGCTCGTCGTACCAGCCCTCGGCGTACTGCAAGCGTTCCTCGGAGAGGCACTTGAAGAAGGCGTAGACGAACTCGTTGTACTGCCCGATCCGCGCCGCCGAGAAGCGGCAGGACAGGAAGAGCGAGTTCACCCAGTCGCCCTCGTCGATGAAGATCAGGTGCTCGATCAGGGCGCGGCCGGTCTTGAAGCGGTAGCGGACCTTCTCGTCGCCGTACGGCCGGACCTGCTTGCCCGGGAAGTCCACGACGATCGACTCGACGACCTCGCCGCCCGAGCCGAACGAGTCCGTCAGGTCGAAGCGGACCGGGCCGCCGACCCCGTTGGCCATCAAGAGGGACTCCTCGAGGAGGGGCTCGATGCGCTTCTTCAGCTCGCCCAGCACGTCGATCTCCGGGTGCCGCCAGGACGCCTTCTCCGCCGCGATGATCGGCGCCTTACGCTCACGCATCTCCTCGAGGTGCGCCTTCTTGTTGGCGAAGAACTCATCCACATCCGTCGGGTGCGTGGTCTCGATGGACTCCGCCGCCAGCGTCGTGACGCTGCCCGGCAACAGGACCACGGCGTTGGTGCCGCCCACCTTCGCGTACTCGCTCAGGAACACCGACTGATCGGGGAAGATGTTTCCCTCGTCACCATGGATGTCGTTGAACTGCCACAACTCGTCATCCAGGAAACACGGCGGGCCCGCGATCGGGAAGACATGGTCGGCCTTCAGATCATCGATATAGCGCCAGGTGCGGTCGAACTGGCGGTCACGCTTCTGCTTACCGAACGCCGTCTTCGCCGCCTGCGGCAGCTCGTAGACCATCGGATACCAGATCGCCCCGG
>NZ_QHHV01000561.1:0-892 GCF_003947245.1 Actinoplanes sp. ATCC 53533
YCGAGCCGGTGAAGCTGCTGGCTCAAGGAGCGGGTTTCGCCTCGCGACAGAACTTCTCAATGCACGCAACTGTCGGTGCGCTCCTGGTCCGCGGCGGCACCGAAGTGCTGCTTGTCGATCACCTCGCCTACGGGATCCTCTTGCAGCCTGGAGGACATCTCGAGCCGACTGACTCCACGCTGATCAGCGCGGCGGTGCGCGAGCTAGTCGAGGAAACCGGTGTTGATCCCAGCGGCCTCTTCCCCGCGTCGCCGATCCCGGTCTACGTCGAGTACGGCAGAGTTCCAGCGCGGCCGGCGAAGGACGAGCCGGAGCACTTCCATCTCGACTTCGGCTACTCGTTCGTGACGGCGCAGGCGGATATGGGGCGTATTCAAGAGTCGGAGGTGCGAGGTGCCGCGTGGTACCCGCTCTCCACGGCCGAGCGACTCGTCGGACACCGCATCTCGCGAGCGGTGACCGCGCCGGCGCGAACCAGTTGACCGGCCGAGGCGAATGTTTCCAGGCGAGCGGATGTTGTCGCCTACCGGCCCAGCTCCTGTTGTCCGGCTGAGGCGCCATCATCCGATCGCGTAGGCGACGACCGGCCGGTTCAAGATCGGAATCATTGCTTTGTTCACGGATTTCCCTACCGGAAATAACCTGCTGCCGATGCCCCCGATGATGATGATGATGGCCTTCATGCGCTCACCATTCGTCTGCATGCACCGAGCGTCGTGCTCGGTGACGGCTAAGGGGTTCTGTTGGGCGTCCTGGTTACGCAGATTGCTGTGCTCACCTGCTGCCATGGACACGAGCGTCCCTCGGATACGGCGGAGAAGTCCGCCGGCTGCGGCACTTTCGTGCAGGCGTACCTGTCGAAGATCCAGTCGAGATCAGCGCACTGAGGACG
>NZ_QHHV01000562.1:0-922 GCF_003947245.1 Actinoplanes sp. ATCC 53533
TCCACCGGAGTGTTGGCGAGTAGCTCCGCGGCGCGGACGATGTAACGCTGGTGGACGAACGGCAGGGTGGCGATGATGACGGGCTCGTTGGTGGAACGGGCGGTCAGCTCGAGGGTGCCACCCGACTCGCCGACAAGAGGGGTCCCGACGAGGTGGATGCCGACCTCGTTCATGAGCGGCCGGTAGGCGTCGAAGGTCGCGGCATGGTCGTGGTTCCCGGCGATGGCGACCACCGGTACACCCAGGTCGCGGATGGCGAGCAGTGTTTGGACAACCAACTGCTGGGCCTCCGCCGACGGTGCGGCCGAGTCGTAGATGTCGCCCGCGATCAGGACGGCGTCGACCTCGTGCTTGCCGGCCAGGCCGACGATCTCGTTCAGTACGTCGCGTTGTTCCGGGAGACGGTGGTGACCCTTGAGGGTCTTGCCGACGTGCCAATCGGAGGTGTGCAGGAATCTCATGTGGTCCGTCCAGGGCTATCGCGCCGCGCGGTGCTTGAGGAGGTGTTCCATCACGATCTGGTTCGCTGCCCATCCGTCCGGGAACTTGACCGGTTCGTGCAGGTGGACCGGCTCACTGGACGGATGGGCGTCGAGCAGTTCCCGGATGCCGGTTCGGCCGACGACGACGCACGCCTGCCGGTGCCGGGAGGTAAGCACGCACAGGCGCCCGGCCTCAAGGTGGAATGCGGTCGCGTCTCGACGGCCCGACAGCGGATGCAGTACCACGGTCACGTCGTACTCGCGGCCCTGGAGCCGATTGGCTGTGTCGACAGTGACCTCGGGCAGATCGATCAATGCGGCCCGAAGTGCGGCGACCTGGTCGCGGTGGGCTGCGCCCACAGCGATGCGATCTGGCGTGACTGATCGCGGCGTGTCACCACGACCGGGCGACGGCGCCGCGATCGAGGAATCGTCGCGTC
>NZ_QHHV01000563.1:0-837 GCF_003947245.1 Actinoplanes sp. ATCC 53533
ACGGAAAGCCCGCCGAAGCTGACACAATGGCGCTCATGTCCGACGCCGACCACCGTCCCCGGGTGCTCTCCGGCATCCAGCCGACCGCCGACTCATTCCACCTCGGGAATTACCTCGGCGCGGTCCGCAACTGGGTAGCCATGCAGGAAACCGCCGACGCCTTCTACTGCGTCGTCGACCTGCACGCGATCACCATGGGGCATGACCCGGTGGCCCTGCGCAATCGCACCCGGTTGTCGGTGGCGCAGCTGCTCGCCCTGGGCCTGGACCCCGAGCGCTGCACCCTCTTCGTGCAGTCGCACGTCCCCGAGCACGCGCAGCTCGCCTGGGTGCTGAGCTGCATCACCGGCTTCGGCGAGGCCGGCCGGATGGTCCAGTTCAAGGACAAGTCCGCCAAGCAGGGCTCGGAGACCACCAGCGTCGGCCTGTTCACCTACCCGATCCTGCAGGCCGCCGACATCCTGCTCTACCAGGCCGACGCCGTGCCGGTGGGCGAGGACCAGCGTCAGCACCTCGAGCTCACCCGCGACCTGGCCCAGCGCTTCAACACCCGGTTCGGCAAGACCTTCACCGTGCCCTCGGCCTACATCGTGCGGGACACGGCGAAGATCACCGACCTGCAGGAGCCGACGGCGAAGATGTCCAAGTCCGCGTCCTCGCCGAACGGCATCCTCGAGCTGCTGGAGGAGCCCGCCCGGTCGGCCAAGAAGATCAAGTCGGCGGTCACCGACACCGGCCGCGAGATCCTCTACGACGAGGAGAACAAGCCCGGCATCAGCAACCTGCTGACCATGTACGCGGCGCTGACCCAGCGGACCATAGACGAACTGCTCGAAC
>NZ_QHHV01000564.1:0-861 GCF_003947245.1 Actinoplanes sp. ATCC 53533
GCGTTGCAGCGGCTGCGGTTCGGTCTGGCCACGCAGGGCGTTGTCATGCAGCGTGACGCCGACGGCTTCATCCGAGCGGCGACGCCGTCGGGAGACCCGGTTTTCGTTTCTGACGGCGCCCGAATGTGGGACAAACCGCAGACGCCCGGCTTGGCGCCATCGCAGCGGATGCGGGCGCTGAAGGCCGATCCGGCGGCAGTGAGTCTGCCGCAGGACCCGGAGCCCCGTCGAGTCGAGGATCTGCCGGTGCACCTGGACGGTGCGTCGCTGACGGTCGTGCCGTCGCAGCAGATGCTGACCGATCCCGCCACGGTGTATCCGGTCTCGATCGATCCGGGATTCAACGGCGGCAAGGAGATCTGGACGCACGTCAGCCGTAAGAATCCCACCAAGTCGTACTGGAGTGACAAGTCGACGCGTGGTGACATGCGGGTGGGCCAGGTGTGGCACGGTTCCTCGGACGACGACTGGCGCACGATCGTGCAGTTCGACGTGACGAAGCTCAAGGACGCCACGATCAAGAGGGCGGCCGTGCTGGTCAACGTGCGGCACAGCGCCAATTGCTCGCCGTCGCCGTTCCAGCTGTGGCGTACCAACCGGGTCGAGAAGTCAGCGTCGGTGACGTGGAACAGCACGAAGGGCAAGTGGTGGAAGTCGCTGGGCCAGGTCAACGCGACCGCGAACAAGAGCGCTTGCCCGAAGGGCAATGACGAGGTCAGGTTCGCCCAGACAGCGGTCAGGGATGCCTTCCAGGATGCGACGGCGAGCAGCACGATCACCCTGGCGTTCCGGGCCAAGAGCGAGTCCGACGAGTTCCAGTGGAAGAAGCTGGTGCCGGACTCGGCGTACCTCGACATTTTT
>NZ_QHHV01000565.1:0-705 GCF_003947245.1 Actinoplanes sp. ATCC 53533
TTGTTGAGGCGTTCGTTGGGGTTGTTCGACCAGATCTGGCGCCAGATCTGCTGTGGGAAGCCGGTGAAGGCGAGCAGGTCGGCGCGGGCGTCGTCGAGGTGTTCGGCGACCTTGGGCAGGGATCGGCTGGTGGTGTCGAGGAGTTTGTCGAACTGGGCGTGGACCGAGTTCGGGTCGGGCTGGTCGTAGACCGAGTGCAGCATGGTCTTGACCGCCGGCCAGGCCGATTTCGGGCACACGGCCATGAGGTTCGCGGCGTAGTGGGTGCGGCAGCGCTGCCAGCTGGTGCCGGGCAGGTTCGCGGCGATCGCGTCGACCAGGCCGGCATGTGCGTCGCTGGTCACCAAGCACACGCCGCTCAGGCCGCGGGCGACCAGGTCGGCGAAGAACGCGTTCCACGCCTGTTTTGTCTCGCTGGTGGCGACTTTGACGCCGAGGACTTCGCGGTGGCCGTCGGCGTTGACGCCGGTCGCCACGAGCACGACCGCTTTGACCACCCGGCCCTGTTCACGGACCTTCATGCTCAGCGCGTCGGCGGCGACGAACGTGAACGGCCCGGACTCGTCCAGGGGCCGGTGCGGAACGCCGCGACCTGGGCGTCGAGTTCGACGGCCATCCGGGAGACCTGTGACCTGGACAGGCTGGTGATGCCCAGCGACTGGACGAGTTTGTCCATGCGCCGGGTAGAGACGCCGAGCAGGTAGC
>NZ_QHHV01000566.1:0-885 GCF_003947245.1 Actinoplanes sp. ATCC 53533
GCCATCGCGATCTTCCTGATCTCGAAGGCCGTGCCGGCCCTGCAGGCCAACACCGAGAACTTCCTGACCTACAAGGCCTGGTTCCCCAACGACGCCGAGCCGAAGTTCGGCATCGCCGCGCTGGCCTTCGGCACGGTGCTGACGTCGGTCATCGCGCTGATCGTCGCGGTGCCCATCGCCCTGGGCATCGCGTTGTTCCTCTCGCACTACGCGCCGAAGCGTCTCGCCAACCCGCTGGGCTTCATCATCGACCTGCTCGCCGCCGTGCCCAGCGTCGTCTTCGGCCTCTGGGGACGCGACGTCTTCCGGGTGCCGGTCGAGGATTTCTCGGTCTGGCTGAACAAGTACTTCAGCTGGCTGCCGATCTTCGGTGGCGACGGGCCGTTCGGCCGCTCGATCCTGCTCGGCAGCCTGGTGCTGGCGATCATGGTGCTGCCGATCGTGACCTCGCTGTCCCGGGAGGTGTTCCAGCAGACCCCGCTGATGAACGAGGAGGCGGCGCTCGCCCTGGGCGCCACCAAGTGGGAGATGATCCGCACGGCCGTGATCCCGTACGGCAAGCCCGGCGTCATCGCCGCGGTCATGCTGGGCCTGGGCCGCGCGCTCGGCGAGACCATCGCGCTGGCGCTGACCCTCGGCATCGTCTTCAACATCTCGTTCAACCTGATCGAGAGCGGCGGCAACAGCATCGCCGCCAACATCGCCAACACCTTCGGCGAGGCCAACGCCACCGGCCGCGGCGCGCTGATCGCCTCCGGCCTGGTGCTCTTCGCCATCACCCTGGTCGTCAACATGGCAGCGCGGGCGATCATCTACCGCCGCCGCGAGTTCCGGGACAGTGCCGCATGAACGAGCTTGCGAGCGAATCATCAACTCTGCGCCTGA
>NZ_QHHV01000567.1:0-916 GCF_003947245.1 Actinoplanes sp. ATCC 53533
GACGCCGGCGACGGCGTCGTCGGTGGGGTCTGCGGGGTCGTTGGGCTCAGCAGCGGCGATGCCTTTGGCGTGGCCGGCGCGGTGCAGCTCGTTCACCTTGTCGATCATCTTGTTCTCGATCGAGGTCAGATCGCGTGACAACCCCGGGATGATCGCGGTCATCGTGTCGAGGGCCGCGCCCATCGTGCCGCCGGCCTGGATCGCCGTCTTGTCGATGTCGGCGGGGTTGACGTCGTCCTTCCAGACCAGTTTCACCCCGGCGCCGGCCGGAACGAACAACGGATCCGCCAGGTTCAGCGGATCCGTCACGTCCAGCTGATCCACCAGCCGCTCCACGCCGACGCAGGTCACCTCACGGACAAAGGTCCCGCTGACCAAGTTGGAACCGCCGATGTAGACGTCCATGCCGCCGTTCTCCCGCTTCGCCGTGCTGGCGCCGGTGAGTTCGGAGAGCTTCATGGCGAGCAGGTCACGCCGGTCCTCCAGCTCGTTCACCGTCAGGTCGGAGGCGTTCGCCTTGATGATGCTGTCGTTGAGCTGGGCGATCGAGCTGGCCGTGCCGTTGACCTCGTCGACGTAGGCGGCCATCTGGTTCCGGTTCTGGCTCCACTGCCGGGACAGGGCGTCCTGGGCGGCGTTCATCTGGTCGGCGACGGTCGAACTCTGCTGGATCAGGGCGGAGCGGGGCGCGGACAACTGCGGGTTGTTCGCCACATCGTTCCAACTGCCCCACATGTCGCGCATCTGCGCGGCCAACGCGGTGTCGCTGGGCTCGGCGAACACATCCTCGATCGACTTGTACGCCGCGTTCGTGCCGGTCAGATAGGCATTCGTGCTGTGCTCCGCGCGGCCCCGGTTCTCCAGGTATTCGTCGCGCATGCGCTGCACGGCGGAGACTCCGACGCCGGTGCCGACG
>NZ_QHHV01000568.1:0-887 GCF_003947245.1 Actinoplanes sp. ATCC 53533
CTCGCTCGCCGCCGCTGCCTGTGGCGACGCCCCTGAAGAGACACCGACCGGTTCGGCCTCGAGTGCCGCAACCGCATATAAGGCGTGCATGGTCACCGACACCGGTGGCATCGACGACCGGTCGTTCAACGCCTCTGCATGGGCCGGCCTGCAGGCCGCCAAGGAAGCCCAGAGCAATGTCGAGCCGAAGTACGTGGCCTCGACGGCCGAGGCTGACTACGAGCCCAACCTGCGGCAGTTCGTCACGCAGAAGTGCAACTTCATCCTCTCGGTCGGCGGCCTGATGGGCGACGCCACCGGGAAGGTAGCCAAGGAGAACACCACCCAGCAGTTCGGCATCGTGGACAGCAGCATCGCGGACGCGACCAACGTCTTCCCGATGCAGTTCGCCACCGAGCAGGCGGCCTTCCTGGCCGGCTACGTGGCGGCGGGCTACTCCAAGACCGGCAAGGTGGCCACCTACGGCGGCCTGAAGATCCCGCCGGTCACCGTCTTCATGGACGGCTTCGCCGACGGCGTGGCGTACTACAACAAGCAGAAGAGCAAGAACGTCGCAGTCATCGGCTGGGACAAGGCCAAGCAGAACGGCACCTTCGCCGAGAACTTCGGCGACCAGGCCAAGGGCAAGACCATCACCAACTCGCAGGTCTCGCAGGGTGCCGACGTCATCATGCCGGTGGCCGGCGGCACGGGCCTGGGTACCGCGGACGTCGCCAAGGCGTCCGGCGGCAAGGTCTCGGTCATCTGGGTCGACCAGGACGGCTGCAAGAGCGCGGAGCAGTACTGCGACGTGTTCCTGACCACGGTCGTCAAGAACATCACCGACGCGGTCGAGACGGCTGTCGCGGACGGCGCCTCGGGCAAGCCGCTGGCGTCGACCCCGGGCT
>NZ_QHHV01000056.1:0-23925 GCF_003947245.1 Actinoplanes sp. ATCC 53533
GTCGGTCCGCTCGCGGCCGACCTCGACGTACTGGTCCTGGCCGGCCTTGGCGACGGCGCGGTTGCTCGTGCCGGAGCCCTGGGTGCGTCCGACCTTGACGACCGAACTGCCGTCCTTCGTCACCGCCTTGGCCTTGCCGCTCACCACGTCGGCGACGGCCTGCTCGCGCAGGGCGCGACGCTTGTCCTCGAGCGGGTTGGGCAGATCGTCGACAGGTGCTGAGTTGGCATCGGCCTTTGCGACCGGCGCTGGATCCACTGGCGGGGCGGCGTTGGCACCACCGGGGAGCATGACCCCGACACTGGTGACCATCGCGGCGCCGAGTAGTCCTACGACCACCTTGCGCACTACGTGTACCTCCGTTGACGTGACCGCGCGCTGAGGTGCAGCGGACGGCGGCAATCCGGCCTCGGATTCGAGGCTCACGTGAACGTATGCAAACAGACTGATGTGTTGGAAGCGGCGCGAGACATTGATGAGCGATGGTTACGCATTATGGCTTTTGCATAACACGAGCACCGACATATGCCTAAAAATGGACTGTGCACATAAAACGGCGGCGGACCCATGATTCCGGGTCCGCCGCCGTTCATTGACGACTATCTCAGTCTTCGGACTTACCCGCCTGCATGCCCGACGAGATCAGGTCCATCACGGCGGAGTCCTGCAGCGTCGTGACGTCGCCCAGCGAGCGGTTCTCCGCGACGTCCTTGAGCAGGCGCCGCATGATCTTGCCGGAGCGGGTCTTCGGCAACTCGGCGACCAGCATGATCTGCCGCGGCTTCGCGATCGGGCCGAGCTTCTTGGCCACGTGGCTGCGCAGATCCTGGATGAGCTGCTCGCCCGCGTCGCCCGAAGTGTCCACATTGCCGCGAGGAATGGTGAACGCCACGATCGCCTGGCCGGTGGTCGCGTCGGTCGCACCGACCACGGCGGCCTCGGCCACCGACGGGTGGGACACCAGCGCCGACTCCACCTCGGTGGTCGAGATGTTGTGCCCGGAGATCAGCATGACGTCGTCGACCCGGCCGAGCAGCCAGAGCGAGCCGTCGTCATCCTTCTTCGCGCCGTCGCCGGCGAAGTAGATCCACTCGTCGCCGACACCCGCGCCCTTGCCGAAGCGCGACCAGTAGGTGTCCTTGAAACGCTGGTCGTCACCCCAGATCCCGCGCAGCATCGACGGCCACGGCTCGCGCAGCACCAGGAAGCCGCCGCCGCCGTTCGGCACCGACTCGGCCTCGTCGTTGACCACGTCGGCGGTGATGCCGGGCAGCGGGGTCATCGCCGAGCCGGGCTTCGAGGCGGTCACGCCGGGCAGCGGCGAGATCATCATCGCGCCGGTCTCCGTCTGCCACCAGGTGTCCACAATGGGGGCGTTGTCGCGGCCGACATGCTCCCTGTACCACATCCAGGCCTCGGGGTTGATCGGCTCGCCGACGCTGCCGAGGACGCGCAGCGACGACAGGTCGTACTTGGCCGGAATGTCGTCGCCCCACTTCATCATGGTGCGGATGAGGGTGGGCGCGGTGTACAGGATGCTGACCTTGTACTTGTCGACGATCTCCCAGAACCGGCCGCGGTGCGGGGTGTCCGGGGTGCCCTCGTACATGACCTGGGTGGCACCGTTCGACAGTGGACCGTAGACGATGTACGAATGGCCGGTGACCCAGCCGATGTCGGCGGTGCACCAGTAGACGTCGGTCTCCGGCTTGATGTCGAAGACCGCGTGGTGCGTGTACGAGACCTGGGTCAGATAGCCGCCGGTGGTGTGCAGGATGCCCTTCGGCTTACCGGTCGTGCCCGAGGTGTAGAGGATGAAGAGCGGGTGCTCGGAGTCGAACGCCTGCGCCTCGTGCTTGTCGTTGGCCTGCTCGACGGTCTCGTGCCACCACAGGTCCTTCTCGCCCCAGGCGACGTCCTCGCCGGTGCGGCGGACGACCAGCACGTGCTCGATGCTCGGGCACTGCGCGACGGCCTCGTCGACGGTCGGCTTGAGCGCCGAGGGCTTGCCGCGCCGGTAGCCGCCGTCGGCCGTGATGACGAGCTTGGCGTCGGCGTCCTGGATCCGGGTGGCGAGCGCGTCGACCGAGAAGCCGCCGAAGACCACGCTGTGCAGCGCGCCGATCCGGGCGCAGGCCAGCATCGCCACCGCGGCCTCGGGGATCATCGGCAGGTAGATCGCGACCCGGTCGCCGGCCGTCACGCCCAGTTCGGTCAGCGTGTTCGCCGCCTGGCTGACGCTCCTGAGCAGCTCCGCGTAGGTGACCGCGCGGGTGTCGCCCTGCTCGCCTTCCCAGTGGATGGCGACCTTGTCGCCGAGGCCGGCCTCGACGTGGCGGTCCACGCAGTTGTAGGCGATGTTCAACTCGCCGCCGACGAACCACTTGGCGAACGGCGCGTTCGACCAGTCGAGCACCTGGTCCCACGGTTTGGTCCAGTGCAGCCGCTTCGCCTGCTGCTCCCAGAAGCCCTCCCTGTTCTCGTCGGCCTTCTGGTATGCCTCCGCCTTGACGTTGGCGTTCGCGGCAAGCTCGGCCGGCGGCGGAAATGTCCGCGTCTCCGAGTACAGGTTCTCCAGTGTCTCGCTCATGAGGGCGGCTCCTCTGCCATGACCGGTAGCTTCGTTTGAACACTAGTTCTGCCGGAGGTGCCCGGCGAGAGTTGCAAGCTGTACCGCCCTGTAGCCGCGCCGAATGGCAATCGGCGCGCGCGCCATGTTCAGTACTGCGCGAATCTTGCCACTTGCGAGCGGCTTCGCGCATCCCATGTTTCCGAACTCTTTCCGGCTACGGTAGGCCCGTGACTGCCGATCCACTTGCCCCGCTGCTCGCGCTCGCCGACGTCGAGCCCGCCCTCGACGCCGCCCGCGAACGGGTCGACACCGCGCTGCGGCATCGCGCCCTGCGCCGCAACGGCGGCCAGGTGGCCGCCGAGGTCAGCCTGCGGGCCGCGGTGGCCAGCGCGGCCCTTGAGGAGCACCGGTACGACCTCGAGGAGGTGCGCGCCGGCACGGTGACCGACCCGGTGGTCCAAGGTGCCCTGCGGGTCGCCGAAGCGGTGGGCGGACTCGTCGACCTGTGGCCCCGCGCGCCGCGCCAGGTGCTCGCCCGGCTGCACGTGCTGGCGGCCCGTGGCGTCGTGCCGGATGCCGCGCTGGGCCGACTGGAGAGCGGCGCCGACCGGATCGACGCGCTGGCCGGGCTCGTGGCCGGCAACGACCGCACCCCGCCGCTGCTGCTCGCGGCAATCGTGCACGCCGAGTTGCTGACGCTGAAGCCGTTCGCCGGTCCGGCCGGCGTCGTCGCCCGCGCGGCGGCCCGGCTCACCCTGGTCGGCCGCGGCCTGGACGCCCGCGGCCTGGTCGGCGTCGAGGCCGGTCACCTGGCCCGCGAGCCCGAGTACGTCGGCGCCGCGGGTGCCTACGCCACCGGCACGCCCGACGGCATGCGGTCCTGGCTGCGCCACTACGCGGCGGCGGTGTCCGCGGGCGCCGACGAGATCGCGGAGATCGGCGACGCCGTGCTCGCCCCCGCGGGCGGTCCTTTTCCTGGCTGATGTTCCTCCCCGGCTGAGATTGGCATACTCGGCCAGGTGGAAGACGCGTGGAACCGTCCTTACTCGCCGGGAACCGGGCGCTGGCTGGTCATCGCCTGGGAAGCCATCGCGCTCGGGCTGTTCGGCTGGACCACCGTCGAACAGTTCGGGCTGGCCGGCCACGGTGTCCGCATCCTCGCCGTGGTCATCGCGGCGGTCTGGGTGGTGGGCGGCTGGCGCATCCTCGAGATGGGCGTCTACGTCGGGCCGGACGGTCTGCGCATCCGCGGGCTGCTGCGGTCGCGCACGATGCGCTGGCCGGAGATCGCTCACGTCCGGCTGCACCGGCATTCCCACAAGATCGGTGGCTGGGAGCTGCAGGCCGGCATGACGGTGCTGATCGAGCGGCACGACGGGACGACGGTGAACACCGAACTGTGGGCCCAGGGGATCGACTTTCACTCCCGGCCGCAGGTCTTCCGCGACGTCTATCGCGAGCTGCGTGAACGCCACCAGGCCGCGATGGCGTCGACCCTCCGGACGTGAGGACGGCGCCTCACGAGTGAGGCGCCGTCGCTTCGCACGTCCTACCGGGTTATCAGGCGTGCACCTGGGTCGTTGTCGACAGTCCTGATGAGGTGCCGCCGCAACGTGCCTGCCGTGGCTGATCGCGCGTGGGTTCCCGGTGGCCGTGCACGGTTCCTGCTGCCAGGTTCCGCCCCTTCTTTCTACGCCGGGCCGTCCTTGATCACCAGGGTTCGCCGAGGTAAAGCTACGGACGGTGATTGGTCAGACGCTTCGGGATTCTGTCTTCACATTCCGCTGTCGAGCAGGCCGCGGGCCTCAGGCGGGCGCGGCCCGGAGGCGGCGGTGCCGGCCGTAGATGGCGATCCCGATCGCCACGCCGACCCCGACGCCGATCGCCGCCGCCGCGACCGGCACGGCGGGGCGTTCCCGCAGCCTGCGACCCAGCGGTATGGGGTGCCGGAACTCCAGCACCGGCCAGGAGCGCTCCTGGGCGACCCGCCGCAACGTCCGGTCCGGGTTGACCACGCTGGGATGCCCGACCGCCTCCAGCAGCGGCAGATCACTGCTCGAATCCGAATACGCGTAACACTCCGCCAGGTTGTATCCGCGCTCCTCGGCCAACTCGCGGACGCCGTCGGCCTTGCTCTGGCCCGCCGCGTAGAACTCGACCTCGCCGCTGAACCGGCCGTCGACGATGCTCATCCGGGTGGCGATCACGTCGGTGACCCCGAGCAGGGCCCCGATCGGCCGGACCATCTCGTCGCCGGACGCCGAGACCAGCACGACGTCCCGGCCGGCAGCCTGGTGCTCGCCGATCAGGATGGCGGCCTCGGCGTACACGTACGGGTTGATCAGCTCTTCCAGGGTCTCCGCCACGATCTGCTGGACCTGCTCGACCTTCCAGCCCTTGCACAGCGCGGCGAGATAGTCGCGGGTGCGGGCCATGGTCTGCTCGTCCGTGCCGCCGAGCCGGAACATCAACTGTGCGTAGGCGGACTTCACCACGTCGCGGCGGGAGATCAGCCCATCGCGATAGAAAGGCCGTCCGAAGGCCAGCGCGCTGGACTTGGCGATGACGGTCTTGTCTAGGTCGAAGAAGGCGGCACTCTGCCCCACGGGCCGAAAGTGTAGCCGCATGTCGCATCGAGCCGGCCCGCTCGGCACGCGGACAGCGACGAAATGCCGCCGGGCGGGCAGTCGGTCACCCTGGGTACTCGACGGTGGCGCGCTCCTGAGGCATGCTTGTGGTGCGACTGAGATTCATGTTGTCTGGGTGAATCCGGTCGGCCCACACTCATCCCCGTCCAGATTCTCGGTGATTGCGCCCCCCGCGATCACCGGGTCCGATTCGGCTCGACCCCCCCGGAGCCGAATCCCAGAACGACCCCCGACTCCCCCGTCGGGGGTCGTTCCCATCTCTGGACCGGTGCATTCCTTAGCAGATCAGCTCCCTGAGAGTGCGTTGTCCACAGGACAGGCACTGTCCACAGGGCTGGCACCGCGCGGTTGAGCGGTGCCGGTCCGGGGCGCGACGGTGGGTGCCCAACCCGCTCGCCGTACCCGTGGAGCCGCGATGCCAGCCCGCACCTCCGTCCGTTCCGGCCCGCGCCTGCCGCTGGTCGTGACGGCCGATCCGGATCTGCTCGACGACCTGCTGCGCCTGGCCGCGGCCGGCGGCACCGAGGTCGACGTGGCCCCCGACCCGGTGGCGGCCCGGTCCCGCTTCGCGGCCGCCCCGCTGGTGATGATCGGCGCTGACCAGGCGGCGGCCTGCCTGCGTGCCCGCCTCCCACGCCGCCCCCGTGTGGTCATCGTGGGCCACACCCCGGCGATCGAGGCGGCCTGGGAGGTCGCCGCGAGCCTCGGCGCCGAGCACGTGGCCGCGCTGCCCACGGCCGAGCCGTGGCTGGTCGACAGCTTCGCGGAACGCACCGGCCCAACCGCGCCGGGCCGGGTCCTCGCCGTGATCGGCGGCCGGGGCGGGGCCGGCGCGAGCATCCTGGCCGGCGCCCTGGCGGTGACCGCCGTCAGCAGCGGCCACCGCACCCTGCTCGTCGACGCCGACCCGGTGGGTGGCGGTCTCGACCTGGTGCTCGGCTGGGAGGGTGTGGACGGCCTGCGCTGGCCGGCGCTCGCGGGCGCGGGCGGCCGGGTCAACCCGCCGGCGCTGCTGAAGGCGCTGCCGCACCGCGGCGATCTGGTGCTGCTCTCGTTCGCCCGCGACGAGGTGCTCCCCGTGCCCGGCGAAGCGATGGCGGCGACCCTGGACGCCGCCCGTCGCGGCCGCGACGTGATCATCGCGGACCTGCCCCGCCAGCTCGACGACGCGGCGACGCTGGCACTGGAAGCGGCCGACCTGGCGATCATGATCGTGCCGGCCGAGTTGCGCGCGACCGCGGCGGCATCCCGGATCGCGGCGGTGGTCCGGATGCACTGCGAAAACCTCGCGGTGGTGGTGCGCGGGCCGGCGCCCGGAAAGCTGAGGGCGCGGGAGGTTGCCCGGTCGATCGGGCTGCCGCTGGCCGGCTCGCTGCGGCCGGAGGCGGCCGTGTGCCAGGCCCTGGAGAAGGGGGACGCCCCGGCTGCCGACGGGCGTGGGCCCCTGGCGGAGCTGTGCAAACGGTTGATCCGGCAGCTGACCGAGGACGACCGCGCGGGGGTGGCCGCGTGAGCACCCAGCCGGTTGATTCCGGCGCGCCCTGGTTCGGCGGAACGGCCTCGGCGCGGCCTGTTCGCTCCGGCTCGACCTACTCCGGGCGTTCCGGCGGATCGGAGTCGGTGGAGGTCGCCGAGCGGGTGCGCCGACGGTTCGCCGTCGACGGCGTGGAGGCTACCCCGGCGGCCGTGGTGTCGGCGGTGCGAGCCGAGCCGGGTGCCGTCGTGCTCGGGGACACCGCCGTGCTGCGGCTGGCCGACCGCGTGCACGACCAACTGGTCGGCGCCGGCCCGTTGGCGCCGCTGCTGGTCGATCCCGAGGTCACCGATGTGCTGGTCAACGGCGTGCAGGTGTGGGTGGACCGCGGTGCTGGGCTGCGGCGCGCGCCGGTCGCCCTGGGCGGGCCCGACGACGTACGCCGGCTCGCCCAGCGACTGGCCGCCGCGTGCGGGCGACGGCTCGACGACGGCCAGCCGTACGCCGACGCGCGGCTCGCTGACGGCACCCGGCTGCACGCCGTGCTGCCGCCGGTGGCGACGAGCGGGCCGTACCTGTCGTTGCGGACGTTCCGGCAGCGGCCGTTCAGCCTCGGTGACCTGGTCGAGCACGGCACGGTTCCGGAGGCGCTGGCTCCGCTGCTGGCCGCTGTCGTCGCCGCGCGGCTCGCCTACCTGGTGACCGGCGGCACCGGCTCGGGCAAGACCACTCTGCTGGGCACCTTGCTCGGGCTGGTGCCGCCGACCGAGCGGATCGTGCTGGTGGAGGACGCGGCCGAACTGCGGCCGGTGCATCCACACGTGGTCGCGTTGCAGGCACGCACCGCGAACGTCGAGGGCGCGGGCGCGGTCGGGCTCACCGATCTGGTGCGGCAGGCGCTGCGGATGCGGCCGGACCGGCTGGTGGTCGGTGAGTGCCGGGGCGCGGAGATCGTCGACCTGCTGGGCGCGCTGAACACCGGGCACGACGGTGGGGCGGGCACGTTGCACGCCAACGCGCCGGCGGACGTGCCGGCCCGGCTGGAGGCGCTGGGCATGCTCGGTGGGCTGCCGCGGGCGGCGCTGCATGCCCAGGTGCTGGCGGCTTTGCAGGTGGTGCTGCAGGTCCGGCGGACGGGCAAGGGACGGATCCTGGAGTCCGTCGGCGTGCTCCGGCCGGCGGGGGATCAGCGGCTGGTGACGGTCGTGCCGGCCTGGCAGCTCGGCCGAGGAGCTGGACCAGGCGCGGAAACGCTGGCCCGGCACCTGGCCGACCGTGGCGTGACGGTCCCACCGATCCTGCGGGCGGCCGGGGGAGCGCGACCGTGAGCGGGGTGGCGTGGGTGATCGCCGCATCGCTGCTGGCGGGGGCGGCGGCCGTAGCGGCCTGGCCGGCGGGCGCGGCGCTCCGGCGGCTCGACGTTGGGCAGCTCGATGGTGGGCAGCTCGATGGTGGGCGGCTTGATGGTGGGCGGCGGAAGCTGCGGCGGGTCGCCACCGCCGTGGATCTTCGTCGGCTGGGGTCCCGGATCCAGGCACTGGCCGATGGGCCGCCGCGGCGGGCCGTGGGCGCCGCCGTGCTGACCGGCGCGGCGACGGGATGGATCGTGGCTGGGCCGGTCGCCGGTCTGGTCCTCGCGGCCTACGGCGCGCTCGGGGCACGAGCCGCGGTCCGTCGCGCCGGACGTCGCCGAGCCGTGGCGGCACGCTCCCGCAGCCTCGACAACCTGAACGCGCTGGCCGCTGATCTGCGCGCGGGGCTCGCGATCGGGCCGCTCGGGGCAGCGTCCACAACAGCCGGCTCCGCCGCCGCCGGCTCCGCCCAGCGGTTCTCCGGTGTCGCCGCCGGCGACGATGCCGCGCAGTCGCATGAGCTCTTCGATCCTCGGCTGGCCGAGCTCACCGCGGCCGTGTGGCGGTTGGCCGAGCAGACCGGCGCGCCCGCCGCCGATCTGGTCGAACGGATCGAGGCCGACGCCCGGGCCGGCGATCGTTCCCGAGCCATGGCGGCGGCTCAAGCGGCCGGCGCCCAGGCCACCGCGCTGCTCCTGGCGGCCCTGCCGATCGGCGGCATCGCCCTCGGATACGGGATCGACGTCGATCCGCTGCAGGTCCTGCTGCACACACCCATGGGCGCGGCGTGCGCGATCGGCGCGGTCCTGCTGCAGTCCGTTGGGCTGTTGTGGGCCGACCGACTCGCGAACGGACCGATGCGATGACCGGAATCGACGCGGTGGCCGGGGCCGACGCGGTGGCCGGGGCCGACGCGGTGGCCAGGGTCGATGTGATGGCAGGGATCGATGCGATGGCCGGGATCGACGGGGTGGCCGGGATCGACTCGATGACTCGGACCGATGCGGTGGTCCGGATCGATGCGATGACAGTCGATGCGATGGCCGGGGCCGATGTGGTGGCCAGGGCCGATGCGACAGCCGAGCTGGAGTGCGGTGCTGCCGTGTTCCTGCGATCCGGCGGGCCGGTGCAGGTGCCGTTTCGCTCGTGCTGCGCCGTCGCGTTTCTGCACGCGGCTCGGGCGGCGGAGGCGCCATCTCCGCGCTGCCCGCGACGTGAGGATCTACTGGGGACGGTCGTTCCCGGTGACTTGCTGGTCGCGCTGGCGGCCGGCAGCAGAAGCGGCTGCGGCGCCGCACGGATCCCGCTTCCGATGGAGACCTGTCCCCCGGCCATCGAGTGCGGCAGTGAGGTTTTCCCTTGATCATTCTCTGGGGTTTGGTCGTTCTTGCCGGGCTGCTTGGCCTATCGCTCGTTCGGCGGCGTGCGGTCAGGCGACGGTTGTTCCGGCTGCGCGGTCCCGTCGCCGGCTCAGCCGACCGTCGTATGCGGCTCTTCATCGCCGCTGCGGCCGGGCTTGCGGTGGTCGCAGTGATCGGCCGCTGGTGGGCGGTGCCCGTCGGAGTCGCTGCCAGCATCGGTGCGGACCAGTTCCTGCGGCGTCGGGAGCCGGCTGCGGTGCGGGCGGCCCGGCTGCGGGCGGTCGCGGACCTGCCGCTGGGTGCGGATCTGCTCGCCGCCGTGCTGCGGGCCGGTGCCCCCGTCGACCGGGCAGCCGTCGCTGTGGCCGACGCACTCGGCGGGCCGCTGGGGGAGCGGCTCGATCGGGTGGGCCGTTCGCTGCGGCTGGGTGCCGAGCCGCCGGAGGCGTGGGCGCACCTGGCCGACGTGCCCGGTGCCGACCGGCTCGTCGCGGCGGCCGTCCGGTCCAGCGCGAGCGGGGGCGCGCTGGCCCGGGCGTTGACCCGGCTCGCCGACGACCTGCGCGGCGACCGGTCGGTGGCCGTCGAGGCCGCCGCCCACCGCGCCGGTGTCCTCATCGTCCTGCCCCTCGGGCTGTGCTTCCTGCCCGCCTTTGTGCTCGCCGGCCTCGTGCCGGTGGTGGTCGCCGTCGTTGGCGACGTCCTGTGAGAACCCACCACAAGAAGGAGATCTACGTGCGCAGACTCATCGTCCGCCTGGCCGGCCTGCGGGGCGACGAAGGTATGAGTACCGCTGAATATGCCGTTGGCTGCCTGGCGGCCGTCGCGTTCGCCGGCGTCCTGTTCAAGGTCCTCAACAGCCCCAGCATCCTGACGGCGCTGACCCGCGTGATCAACGAGGCCCTGAAGTGAACGGGCGCCGGCGGCCCGGCCGCCTGCGAGGGCTCGGGCGGGATCGCGGCGCGTTCACCGCCGAACTGGCGGCTGGGCTGCCGGCGCTCATGCTGCTTCTGCTGTCCGGGCTGACGGCGGTCTGCGCGGTCACGGCTCAGGGCAGATGCGTGGACGCGGCCCGGGAAGGAGCCCTGGTGGCGGCCCGCGGCGGAGCGGGACTGGAGAACGCCGCGCGGATCGCTCCCGCGGACGCTCGGATCAACCTGGCGGAAGGCGAGGACACGGTGACGGTCACGGTCCGCGCGCGGGTGCCGTTCCTGGGCGGCCACCTCCCGGCCATCACGGTACGAGCGGAAGCGGTCGCGGCCCGAGAACCCGACACCACGACCGCAGTCCCATGATCAGCGAGGATCGTGGCCCGGATCGCGGCCCCGATCGTGGCGGGGATATTGGCCCGGGCCGGGGCGAGGGCCGCGCCGCAGATCGCGATGACGGCGGGGCGGTTGACGGCGGGGCGGTTGACGGCGGGGTGGATGACGGCGGGGCCTGGGGGCGTGGGCGGGATCGGGGTGCGGCGTCGCTCTTTGTGCTGGCGCTCGGGTTGGTTTTGGTGGCGGCCGGGCTTGCCGGGGCGGCCGTCGGTGCCGCTCGGGTGGGCCGTCATCAGGCGAGGACGGCGGCTGACCTCGGTGCGCTGGCCGGCGCGGTGCGAGCCGTGGAGGGTGCGGAGGCGGCTTGCGAAAGGGCCGGGCGGCTCGTGTTTGCCAACGGTGCGCGCATGGTCTCCTGCCGTCTCGACGGCCTGGAGCTTGTGGTCGAGGTTCAGGTCACCGTGACACCCCTGCCGGGCCTTACCCGCTATGCGACAGCCGCCGCCCGCGCGGGTCCCGTATCGATTCCCGCCGGTTGAAGCCCTGTGGGAGTCAAACCGGCGGCGGCGGGTCGGGCAGGGCGGCGAGGACCGCGTCCAGGACCGCTACCGCGCCCTTCTTGTCCAGCGGGTTGTTGCCGTTTCCGCATTTCGGGGACTGCACGCAGGACGGGCAGCCCGTCTCGCAGGCGCAGCTCGCGATCGCTTCCCTGGTCGCCCGCAGCCAGGCCGCCGCCGTTCCGTATGCCCGTTCCGCGAAGCCTGCTCCGCCCGGGTGGCCGTCGTATACGAATACCGTCGGGGCCTCGGTGTCCTGGTGGTTCGCCGTCGACAGGCCGCCGATGTCCCAGCGGTCGCAGGTCGCCACCAGCGGCAGCAGGCCGATCGCCGCGTGTTCCGCCGCATGCAGCGCTCCCGGCACGTCCGCCGCTTCCACGCCCGAGGCTGTCAGCAGGTTCGGCGACAGGGTGAACCAGACCGCCACCGTGCGTAGTTCCCGGGGTGGCAGGTCCAGCGGGCGGGTGTCGATCACCTCGCCTGAGCCGATCCGCCGGCGCTGGTACGAGACCACCTGGTTGGTCACGTCCACCTCGCCCAGGAACAGCCCGACCGGGCCCGCGTCCACGTACTCGCGGATCGAGACCACCGACAGGTCCGTCACGTCGCGGGCGTGAGTCGACCAGTCCGGCTCTGCCGCGTGGACCAGTGCCACCGCGTCCTCCAGGTCCAGCTCGTCCACCAGGTAGGAGGCACCTTGGTGCAGGTATATGGCTCCGGTGTGCAGCATGACGTGGGACGAGCCCTGGTCGACCGTGCCGAGCAGGCGGCCGGTCGACGCTTCGACCACCGAGATCGGGGCTCCTCCCGTGCCGCGCAGGTCGACGTCCGGGCGGCCGCGGTGGGTCCAATACCAGCCCGACGGGCGGCGCCGCAAAGCTCCCGACACGGTCAGCGCTTCCACCGCGGCCACCGCCGGCGCGCCTCCGAACAGTTCCAGGTCTTCCTTCGTCAGCGGGGCCTCGGCGGCCGCGCAGCACAGCTGCGGACCCAGGACGTACGGGTTGGCCGGGTCCAGCACCGTCGCCTCGACCGGGCGGCCGAACAGCGCCTCCGGGTGGTGCACCAGGTAGGTGTCCAGCGGATCATCCCGAGCCACCAGCACGGCCAGCGCCTCGCCGCCGGCCCTTCCCGCGCGGCCCGCCTGCTGCCACAGCGACGCCCGGGTGCCCGGGTAGCCGCAGATCAGGACCGCGTCCAGGCCGACCAGGTCGACGCCGAGTTCGAGCGCGTTGGTCGAGGCCAGCGCCAGCAGGTCGCCGGTGAGCAGCGCTCGTTCGATCGCCCGGCGGTCCTCCTTGAGGTAGCCCGCCCGGTAGGCCGCCACCCGGTCGCCCAGGCCCGGCACCGCCTCGTCCAGGGCGCGCCGGGTCATCGCGGCGACCACCTCGGCGCCGCGCCGGGACCGGACGAAAGCCAGCGTCCGGGTGCCCGCCACCACGGCGTCCGTCAGCAGGTCGGCCGTCTCGCTCAGCGCCGACCGGCGTACCGGTGGCAGCTCGGCCTCCAGGTCGCCGAGCTCGCGCGGCAGCAGCGGGGGCTCCCACAGGGCGAAGATCGTCGCCCCGCGTGGCGACGCGTCCTCGGTCACCGCCCGGACCGGCAGGCCGGTGAGGCGGCCGGCCGCGGCCGCCGGGTCGCCCGAGGTCGCCGACGCCAGGATGAACGTCGGGTCGCTGCCGTAGCGGGCCGCGACCCGCCGGAGCCGGCGCAGCACGTGTGCCACGTGCGAGCCGAAGACCCCACGGTACGTGTGGCACTCGTCGATGATTACGTACTCCAGGCGGCGCAGGAACGCGCCCCAGCGCGCGTGGCCCGGCAGCAGCGCGTGGTGCAGCATGTCCGGGTTCGTCAGGATGAACCGGGAGTGCTGCTTGATCCACTCGCGCTCCTCGCGCGGGGTGTCACCGTCGTATGTGGCCGGCCGCACCCCGTCCAGCCCGAGCCGGATCAGCGACCGTAGCTGGTCCGCCGCCAGCGCCTTGGTCGGCGACAGGTAGAGCACGGTCGCGCGCGGGTTCTCCGCCAGGGCGGTCAGCGCGGGCAACTGGTAGGCCATCGACTTGCCCGACGCCGTGCCGGTCGCCAGGACGACGTGGCTGCCCTCGCGGGCCAGCTCGGCGGCCGAGACCTGATGTTCCCAGGGGGCGGTGATCCCCCGGCCGGCGAGCGCGGCGACCACGGCCGGCGCCGCCCACTCCGGCCAGGGCGCCACCCGACCAGGGCGGGCCGGGACATTCTCCACGTGGGTGACCGAATCGTGGCGGACCGGCGAATCGTGGCGGACCGGCGAATCGCGGCGGACCGGCGAATCGCGGCGGGCTGGGGAATCGTGGCGGGCCGGGGAATCGTGGGTGACCGGGGCGTTCTGGGCCGAGCCGGCGCTGCGGGCGCGCAGGCGGTGCAGCAACTCCGCCGCTCCGAGCCGGGTCAGCGCACCGCGCGTCGACGGAATGCCCGGGACGGTGGTGGTCACGACTGCACTGTGACATCGGTATGGTCCGAACCTCAAACGGGTACGACGGGAGGGTGCGACGCGTCGTCCCCCGAGCGTCGGTGGTTAGATTCGCAGTGGAGATCGGCTGCCTGAAGGCTTGCCCCCGAGGGAGGAGGACCGATGGAGCTGTCGCTGACGACCCGGACTGTCGGCGAGCACACGGTGCTCGACGTCGGTGGTGAGGTCGATGTCTACACGGCGCCACGCCTGCGTGAGCGGCTTGTGGAGCTGGTCGACGGCGGGTCGCGCAACGTCGTGGTGGATCTCGCCCGCGTTGATTTTCTCGACTCGACCGGCCTCGGTGTGCTGGTCGGCGCCCTGAAGCGGCTGCGCGCCGCGAACGGGACGTTCGGCCTGGTCTGCGCCAAGGAGCCGCTGCTCAAGATCTTCCGGATCACCGCGCTCGACCAGGTGTTCCCGATTTATCCCTCTGTCGAGGCGGCCACCTCGATCTCGTCCGGCGATCGCGACGACACCCCTCCGACGGCGTGATGGCAACGGTTCGGCTGTCGTTCTCCCCGGCGCCGGTTCACGTGCGTACGGCCCGGCTGGTCGGCGTGGCGGTGGCCCGGCGGGCCGGCGTCGCCGAGGAGTTGCTGGACGAGGTCCGGCTGGCGATCGGTGAGGCCTGCACGCGCGCGGTCGCCCTGCACCACCAGTACGGCCTGCCCGACCTCGTCATGGTGGAGATGTCCGACTCCGACGCCTACACGGTCCGCGTCATCGACCGGGCGCCGATCGAGGCCAGCGTCGGCCTGGCGAAGCTGCCGCCCGACGAGTTGGCGGACGAGTCGCTCACCGACGAGGCGCTGACCACCGGGGTGGGCTTCGCGCTGCTCGCCGGTTTCGTGGACGACCTGCAGGTGCGCCCGGTGGAAGAAGGCGCCGGCACCGAGGTCCGCATGGTCTGGCCCGTGCACCGCCGCTGAGCCCGCTGCCGGGGCAAACGCCGACAAATCGGGCCGTTCGGCGCATGGCATCGGAAACCCGTTCTCGGGGCGCGAAGCCTAGGCGCTAACCCATTCAGTTGCCAACCGCTCACACAGCGGTAAACATCACCCCGACACGGCCCGATTCAGGTGTGACCATCACCACGTTCGGCCGCTACAGTACGCCGGTAATCAGCTACTGCTCCCTGGTCTCGCGTCCGCGGGACCAGGTTGTCGTCTCCTCGAGCAGGGAGTGCGCCCGGCGGTTTCGTCCGCTGCCCGGGTGCGGTCGGTGTACAGGAGGACATTGATGTCCGGGACCTCCATAACCCTCGCTGCGGAAAGCAGCGCGGGGTCGCTCAGCAGTTCGAATGTCACATTCGTCATCGTCGCGATCGTTTTCGCGCTGGTGGCGCTCGCATTCGCGGCTGTCTTCGTCAAAACGGTGCTGGCCAACGGCCGTGGCACGACCAACATGCAAGAGATCGCGGGTGCCGTGCAGGAAGGCGCGTCCGCCTACCTGTTCCGGCAGTTCAAGACCCTCGCCATCTTCGTGGTGATCGCGGTCGTGCTGCTGTTCCTGCTACCGGTGCACAACACCGACAGCGAGACCGCGGTGAAGGTCGGCCGGTCGCTGTTCTTCATCGTCGGCGCGGTGTTCAGCTCGTTCATCGGCGGCGCCGGCATGGCGCTGGCGACCCGGGCGAACCTGCGGGTCGCCGCGGCGGCCGGCGAGGCCGGTGGCCGTGAGAAGGCGATGGGCATCGCGTTCAAGACCGGTGGCGTGGTCGGCTTCCTCACCGTCGGCCTGGGCCTGTTCGGTGGCGCGCTGGTCGTGCTGATCTACCGCGGCGACGCCCCGACCGTGCTCGAGGGCTTCGGCTTCGGCGCCGCGCTGCTCGCCATGTTCATGCGGGTCGGCGGCGGCATCTTCACCAAGGCCGCCGACGTCGGCGCCGACCTGGTCGGCAAGGTCGAGCAAGGCATCCCGGAGGACGACGCGCGTAACCCCGCGACCATCGCGGACAACGTCGGCGACAACGTCGGTGACTGCGCCGGCATGGCCGCCGACCTCTTCGAGTCGTACGCGGTCACGCTGGTCGCGGCGCTGATCCTGGGCCAGGCCGCGTTCGGTCAGGACGGCCTGATCTTCCCGCTGATCGTCTCCACGGTCGGCGTGGTCATCGCGATCGTCGGCGTCTTCATCACCCGGCTGCGGGCCTCGGACAAGAACGGCCTGACCGCGATCAACCGGGCCTTCTACATCTCGGCCGTGCTCTCCGCGGTCATCGTGGCGATCGTCAGCTTCGTCTACCTGCCGACCACGTTCGCGGGCTTCGGCTCCGGCGCCGGCATCGACCAGGACGTGATCGACAGCGGCCGCAACCCGCAGGTCGTGGCGATCGGCGCCGTGGTCATCGGCATCGTGCTGGCCGCCGCCATCCAGGCGCTGACCGGCTACTTCACCGAAACCGAGAAGAAGCCGGTGCAGGACATCGGCAAGTCGTCGCAGACCGGCGCGGCCACGGTCGTGCTCGCCGGCATCAGCGTCGGCCTGGAGTCGGCCGTCTACTCGGCGCTGCTGATCGGTGCCGGCGTCTTCGGCGCCTACCTGCTCGGCGGCACGTCGATCACGCTGTCGCTGTTCGCGGTGGCGCTGGCCGGCACGGGCCTGCTGACCACGGTCGGCGTCATCGTCGCGATGGACACCTTCGGCCCGATCTCGGACAACGCGCAGGGCATCGCGGAGATGTCCGGTGACATCGACGAGAAGGGCGCGCAGATCCTGACCGAGCTCGACGCGGTCGGCAACACCACCAAGGCGATCACCAAGGGCATCGCGATCGCCACGGCCGTGCTGGCCGCGACCGCGCTGTTCGGTTCGTACACCAACACCCT
The DNA here is from genome assembly GCF_003947245.1 of Actinoplanes sp. ATCC 53533. Lineage (NCBI taxonomy): Bacteria > Bacillati > Actinomycetota > Actinomycetes > Micromonosporales > Micromonosporaceae > Actinoplanes > Actinoplanes sp. ATCC 53533. The sequence continues at coordinate 16,555 of NZ_QHHV01000056.1, forward strand.
GCAGTCGTCGCTGGCGGACGCGGGCATCCCGGCCGACGAGATCGGCGCGCGGATCCTCGGGCTGCTGAACATCTCCGACCCGCGCAACCTGGTCGGCCTGCTGATCGGCGCCGCGGTGGTGTTCCTCTTCTCCGGCCTGGCGATCAACGCCGTGTCCCGCTCGGCGGGCGCGGTCGTGATGGAGGTACGCCGCCAGTTCCGCGAGTTCCCGGGCATCATGGAGCGCACCCAGCGCCCCGAGTACGGCAAGGTCGTCGACATCTGCACCCGGGACGCCCAGCGTGAGCTGCTCACTCCCGGCCTGCTCGCCATCCTGGCGCCGATCGCGGTGGGCTTCGGCCTGGGCGCCGGCGCGCTGGCCTCCTACCTGGCCGGTGCGATCGGCGCGGGCACCCTGATGGCCGTCTTCCTGGCCAACTCGGGTGGCGCGTGGGACAACGCCAAGAAGCTGGTCGAGGACGGTGCGTACGGGGGCAAGGGCTCCGAGGCGCACGAGGCCACGATCATCGGCGACACGGTGGGTGACCCGTTCAAGGACACCGCCGGTCCGGCCATCAACCCGCTGCTCAAGGTCATGAACCTGGTGTCGCTGCTGATCGCGCCGGCCGTGGTGACGCTGAGCGTCGGCACGGACGCGAACGACCCGGTGCGGTTCACCCTCGCGGTGGTCGCGGCGCTGATCATCGCGGGCGCCGTGGTCTGGAGCAAGCGCAAGCCGATCTCGATGGGCGAGCCCAGCCCGACCGTGGAGAACAAGTCCGAGCGGATCAGTGCCTGATCCGTTCACCGTCGGCGGAGGGCACCCGGCACTCGCCGGGTGCCCTCCGCCAGGACTTGGCCGTACGCTGCAATCCATGCGCACGGCCCGCACCACGCCCTTACTCCTTGTTCTCTCGCTCGTCGTGACACTGGGTGGTTGCGCGGGTGGTCCAGCACCCCGCGCCTGGGCCGCCACGGTCTGCACGGTGCTCGCACCCTGGCGCAGCGAGATCGGCACCCTGGCGACCCGCACCCAGCAACAGATGACCGCCGAGACCACCCCGGCGCAGGCCAAGGAAAATCTGACCCGGCTCTTCGGCGGTGCGGAATCGGCCAGCGAGAAGGCCCGGGAGGGCGTGCAGAAGGCCGGGGTTCCGGACGTTGAGCAGGGCAAGAAGGTCGCCGACAGCTTCGCCGCCTCGCTGGGCGCGATGCGCGACGCGTACGGGCGGGCCCGCGGTGGCATCGAGGCGCTGGCCACCAGCCCGTCGAAGGACTTCTATGCCAAGGTCGGCTCAGTGGTCGACACCCTCAACGTCGAATACCAGCGCAGCGAGCTGGACACCAGCCGGCTGGACTCGAAAGAGCTGAAGCAGGCGTTCGATGAAGCGCCCGAGTGCCGATGACCGAGCGCCGACAGTCATGACCGAGCGTCGCTCGCCGGCGGTCGGCCACGGCCGTAACCGCGAGGGCCATGAGGGCATGGCAGAGGCACCTCAGCCATGACCGAGCCCGGGTGGCCGCTGATTCCGCGCGAGGTCCTGCCCGCGCCGGTGCAGGCCGCCCCGAAGGGCCGGCGCCGGGCGGCCCTGACCGTGCCGGCCGGCCGGCAACTGTCGATCTTCGGGGTGGAGGCGGCCGAGCGGTCGTTGGCCGATCTCGCCGGTCTGCTCACCGGCACCGGCCGGCTCGGCCGGATGGGCGGTACGGCCAGAGTCGCCGTCCGGGTCGACGCCGCCTGGCGGGTTCACGTGCTGGTCGAGGAGCTGGTCTCCCGGGGCCTGGTGGTCACCTGGGCGCCGGTGACGCACGACGGCGTGGAGGAATACGTGGCGGAACTCACGGCCGAGCCGCTGGAACAGACCCTGGCCGCCACCGAGGAGCAGGCCGAGGAGGCCGCCGAGGAGCCCGTGGAGCGCCCCGGCGAACCGGCCGCAGCCGAGGTCGGGGGCGTGACCACCGACGAGGCCGGCGACGTCGAAGCCGAGGCCGTAGATAAGAAGGTGAACGCGGAGCCCCGTACCGTCTCTTTCGAGGTCCGGACCGCCTACAGCAGCAGGTTGAACGCCCTCGCGCGGTCCTGGCCGCCGCCGGCCGACCGGCTCTGGATCACCGGGCCGCAGCTGCGGCTCTGGGTCGCCGCGGCGGGAGCGCCGCGGCCCGAGGGGTACGCCCTGGGTCTGGATCCCGACGGGATTCTTGACAAAGCCGCGGCCGCCGCGCTTAGCCGGGTCGGCCTGGCCGGCACCTTCCAGCCCGGTCCGGCGTACGTCATCGCAGGTCGCAGGCGTCTTGCGCGGCTCGCCGAACTGGTCGGCGAACGACCCGCCGCGGCACCCGAAAGGTTGTGGCCGGGCGCCGCAGCTGCGTGATCTTCCCCGGTTGTGCCCGACACGACGCCATGTTCCCGGTGTACGGTGTCGCCGTCGGAAGCATGCGGTGGCCGGACCGTTACCATCCGACTTCTCCGTTGCCCGGGGAATGCAGCTTCGTCCGGCGCGTTACGTTGAAGGTCCGCATCCGTCGTCCGCGACGGGCCGCCGATCGATCGAGAAGTGTGGGAGTGCCGTGCCGGAGAAAGCCAGGACGACCCGTCTGGTCATCGTCGAGTCCCCGTCGAAGGCCAAGACGATCGCCGGCTATTTGGGGCCCGACTATTTCGTCGAGGCCTCCTTCGGGCATGTCCGTGACCTGCCGAAGAACGCCGCCGACGTGCCCGCCAAGTACAAGGGCGAGCCGTGGGCGCGGCTCGGTGTCGACGTCGACAACGGCTTCCAGGCCCTCTACGTGGTCTCCTCCGACCGCAAGGCGCAGATCGCCAAGCTGACCAAGCTGGCGAAAGAGGTCGACGAGATCCTGCTCGCCACCGATGAGGACCGCGAGGGCGAGGCCATCGCCTGGCACCTGGTCGAGACGATCAAGCCCAAGGTCCCGATCAAGCGGATGGTCTTCCACGAGATCACCAAGGCGGCCATCCAGGCCGCGGTCGCCAACCCGCGCGAGATCGACCAGGACCTGGTCGACGCGCAGGAGGCCCGGCGCATCCTCGACCGGCTCTACGGGTACGAGGTCAGCCCGGTCCTGTGGAAGAAGGTGATGCCCCGCCTGTCCGCCGGGCGCGTCCAGTCCGTGGCGACCCGCATCGTGGTCGAGCGCGAGCGGCAGCGGATGGCGTTCCGCTCCGCGGAGTACTGGGACATCAACGCCCAGCTGGCAGTGCAGGGCAAGGTCGAGGGCACCCGTTCGTTCAGCGCCACGCTGATCGCGCTGGACGGCGACCGGATCGCCACCGGCCGCGACTTCGAGCCCACCACCGGCAAGGTCAAGCCCGGCGCCGGCGTGGTCCACCTGGACGGCGACGGGGCCCGCGGGCTCGCGGCGCGTCTCGAGGACCGCCCGTTCACGGTCACCCGGGTCGAGGAGAAGCCGTACAGGCGCAAGCCGTACGCGCCGTTCATCACCTCGACGCTGCAGCAGGAGGCCGCCCGCAAGATGCGGTTCTCCTCGTCGCAGACCATGCGCACGGCCCAGCGGCTGTACGAGAACGGCTACATCACCTACATGCGTACGGACTCGGTGAACCTCTCCGAGACCGCGATCAGCGCGGCCCGCCGCCAGATCGCCGAGCTGTACGGCGCGAACAACGTGCCGCCGCAGCCGCGCCGCTACACCGGCAAGGTCAAGAACGCGCAGGAGGCGCACGAGGCGATCCGCCCCGCGGGGGACAACTTCCGCACGCCCGGCGAGGTCGCCAAGGAGCTCACCACCGACGAGTTCAAGCTCTACGAGCTGATCTGGCGCCGCACGGTCGCCTCGCAGATGACCGACGCCGTGGGTAACTCCATCTCGGTGCGGATCCGCGCGATCTCCACCGCCGGCGAAGAGGTCGACTTCGGCGCCAGCGGCAAGACCATCACCGACCCGGGCTTCCTGCGCGCCTACGTCGAGTCGTCCGACGACGAGAACGCCGAGGCCGAGGACGCCGAGCGCCGCCTGCCAAACCTGGTCAAGGACCAGCCGCTGACGGCCGATGAGCTCAACGCGATCGGCCACCACACCTCGCCGCCCGCCCGCTACACCGAGGCGTCGCTGGTCAAGGCCCTGGAAGAGCTGGGCATCGGCCGCCCGTCGACCTACGAGTCGATCATGCGGACCATCCAGGACCGGGGGTACGTGGAGAAGCGCGGTCAGGCGCTGATCCCGTCGTTCATCGCGTTCGCGGTCATCGGCCTGCTGGAGGGGCACTACCCCCGGCTGGTCGACTACAACTTCACCGCCGCGATGGAGACCCAGCTCGACGACATCGCCGGTGGCGACCACGCGTCGCTGGACTTCCTCACCTCCTTCTACTTCGGCAGCGACGTCGGCGCGGACGACTCGATCGCCAAGGCCGGCGGCCTGAAGAAGATGGTCACCGACAACCTCAGCGACATCGACGCCCGCGCGGTCAACTCGATCTCGCTGTTCACCGACGACGAGGGCCGCAACGTGGTGGTCCGGGTCGGCCGCTACGGGCCGTACCTGCAGCGGGCCATGCCGGGAGTCACCGAGGAGGCGCCCGAGGACCGGGTGTCCATCCCCGAGGGCGTCGCGCCGGACGAGCTGACCGTCGAGAAGGTCACCGAGCTCTACCTGGGTGGCGGCGGCGAGCGCAGCCTGGGCGACGACCCGGCCACCGGCGAGTCGGTCACCCTCAAGTCGGGTCGCTTCGGCCCGTACGTGCAGCGCGGCGAGAAGAAGTCCTCGCTGTTCAAGTCGCAGACGCCGGACACCCTGACCCTCGAGCAGGCGATTCGGCTGCTGGAGCTGCCCCGGACGGTCGGCAAGGACCCGGAGGGCGCGGAGATCGTCGCGGCCAACGGGCGGTACGGGCCGTACGTGAAGCGCGGCGACGACTTCCGGTCGCTCGACAGCGAGGACAAGCTCTTCACCGTCACGCTGGACGAGGCGCTCGCCCTGCTCGCGGCTCCGAAGACCCGTCAGCGCCGGGCCGCCGCGCCGCCGCTGCGTGAGATGGGCAACGACCCGGCCACCGAGAAGCCGATGGTGATCAAGGAAGGCCGCTTCGGGCCGTACGTGACGGACGGCGAGTACAACGCCTCCCTGCGCCGCGGGCAGACGCCCGAGGAGCTGACCGTCGCGCAGGCTTCCGAGATGCTCGCCGAGAAGCGCGCCAAGGGACCGGCGCCGAAGAAGAAGGCTGCCGCGAAGAAGGCGCCGGCCAAGAAGGCCGCCGCCGGCGCTGCCACTCCGGCTCCGGCGAAGAAGGCAGCCGCGGCGAAGAAGGCGCCCGCCAAGAAGGCGGCGCCGCGGAAGGCGACGAACGCGGCGCCGGCCGCGAAGAAGGCAGCCCCGAAGAAGGCGGCCCCAGCGAAGGTGACTGCCTCGCAGAGCTCCTGAGACGGTGTGCCACAGGCCTGTGGACAGGCCTGTGGATAACTTTTCTCAGGCGCCCAGCACGCGGTCCAGGTAGGCGTTGGTGAAGATCCGGCCCGGGTCGAGCTGGTCGCGGGCGGCGCGGAAGTCGTCGAACTTCGGGTACGCCCGGCGCAGCGACTCCGCGTCGCGGTAGTGCAGCTTGCCCCAGTGCGGGCGCCCGCCCAGCGGCTCGCAGAGCGCCTCGACCGCCCGGAAGTACGGCTCGTACGGGGTGCCGTTGAACTGGTGCACGGCGATGTAGGCGGATTCGCGCCCGTAGCTGTGCGAGAGCCAGGCGTCGTCCGGGCCGGTGAACCGCACCTCGACCGGGAACTGCACCTTGAACGGCAGCTTCTCGATGATCCGGGGCAGCGCGGAGAGTACTTCGGGCAAAGTTTCCCGGGGGATCGCGTACTCCATCTCGGTGAAGCGGACCCGGCGCGACGAGCAGAAGACCCGGTCTGAGCGGTCTGTATAGGTTCGGGCGGCCAGCGCCCGCGCCGATACGGCGTTGATGGTCGGCACGGCGGCCGGGATCGCCCGACCCAGCCGGCACACGCCCGCGAAGACCGTGTTGGCCAGGAACTCGTCGTCCAGCCAGCCGCGGAACGCCGACAGCGGCCGGTCCGAGGCCGGCACCTTGTTGTTGCGCTTGAGCTGGGCCCGGTCGGTGTACGGGTACCAGAAGAATTCCAGGTGGTCGTTGCCGGCGATCTCCTCGTCCAGGCAGGCGAGCACCTCGGTCAGCGACAGCGGGCGCTCGTCGGCCAGCAGCGTGAACGCCGGCACGCAGCGCAGGGTCACGTCAACCAGGATGCCCAGCGCGCCGATGCCGAGCCGGGCCGCGGCGAACAGCGGCGAGCTCGCATCGATCCGCTCCACTGTTCCGGTGCCTGTGACCAGGGTGACCGCCTCGACGAAGGAGGCGAGTGTGGAATGCGACCGGCCGCTGCCGTGCGTACCGGTGGAGATCGCGCCAGCCACCGTCTGGTGGTCGATATCGCCCAGATTGGGCATCGCCAGGCCGTTTTCGGCCAGAATCCGGTTGAGCTGGTGCAGCGGCATGCCGGCCTGGACCGTGACCAGCTCGCCGTCGATCGCCACCAGTTCGCCCAGCCGGTGCAGCAGCAGCCGCCGGTCGTCGGCGACCGCGATGTCGGTGAACGAGTGCCCGCTGCCGACCGCCTTCACTTTGTGTCCGGTGGCGGACGACTCCTTGACGAGCGCGGCCACCTCGTCGACAGTGCCAGGGGTCAAGACATCCTTGGCGACGGAGCGCTGGTTGCCACCCCAGTTGCGCCACTGACGTGATGCCGCGGGGGATGAGTTGTCACTGGTCATAACGGCTTTGTCCTCCCGACGAGCGGACAGTCGCACAAAACCGGGAATGCCGCGTGTCCCCGGCGTCCCGTCGATGCGCTTCGCTCGTTGATCCGAGTAACGTTCCGATTATCACTGCTGAGAGGGAGTGGCGACGCGTGTCGACACCAACCGTCACCACCGGACCGCTGCGGCGGGTTCCGGTGCAGGGCAGAAGCGTTGCCCGGGTCCAGCGCATGCTCGACGCCTGCGCGGAGCTGGTGGACGAGGTCGGGTACGAGGGCCTGACCACGACCCTGCTCGCGGAGCGGGCCGAGGTTGCCATCGGCTCGGTCTACCAGTTCTTCCCCGACAAACGGGCCATCGTCCAGGCCCTCGCCATGCGAAACATGGACGGATACCTGCAGTCGCTGTCGGCGCGCTTCGCCAGCGAGACGTTCGCCCACTGGTGGGACGGCGTGGATGCGGCGATAGACGCCTACATTCACATGCACCGCAGCGTGCCGGGCTTCCGGACCCTGCACTTCGGTGACGTGGTGGACCTGCACCTGCTCGACGCCGAGCGGGACAACAACGCGGTCATCGCCGACCGGCTCGCCGAGTTGCTGGTGGAGCAGTTCCAGCTGATGGACCGGGCGCGGCTGCGCTTCGCCC
>NZ_QHHV01000569.1:0-970 GCF_003947245.1 Actinoplanes sp. ATCC 53533
CCGGCCGGGCCCGATGCAAACCGGGCCGGCTCTCCGGACAGGTGCTAGGAAGGACCACGAGATGACTGCCACTCAGACGGTTAAGGCTTCGGAGACGAAGTCGACGATCAGCGAGGCGCCGGCCGACAGCGCCGCCGATCTCCTGAACGCGATGGCTGCCATGCCCGTCGGCCACCCCTCCCGCGGATCGCTGCGGGACCGGGCGATCGAGGCCTGGCTGCCGCTGGCCCGCCACCTCGCCCACCGCTACTCCGGCCGCGGCGAACCCACCGACGACCTCATCCAGACCGCCAACGTCGGCCTGATCAAAGCCATCGACAAGTTCGACCCCGAACGCGGCGTCGACTTCGCCGGCTACGCCATCCCCACCATCATCGGCGAGATCAAACGCCACTTCCGCGACCGCACCTGGTCCGTCCGCGTGCCCCGCCGCCTGCAAGAGCTCCGCCTGGCCATCACCGAGGCCAACAGCACCCTCACCCACACCCTCGGCCGCAGCCCGACGGTCGCCGACATCTCCGTGCACCTCGGCGTCACCGAGGAAGAAGTCCTCGAAGGCCTCGAAGGCGCCCGCGCCTACAACGCCACCAGCCTGAGCACCCCGATCAGCGCCGACGGCACCACCGAGCTCGGCGACACCCTCGGCGGCGAAGACCACGAATTCGAACTCGCCGAAACCCGCGTCGCCCTCGGCCCCGCCCTGGCCATGCTCGACGACCGCGAGCAGAAGATCCTCACCCTGCGCTTCTACGGCAACCTCACCCAGTCGCAGATCGCCGACCAGGTCGGCATCTCCCAGATGCACGTCAGCCGCCTGCTCACCAAGGCCCTGACGAAGCTGCGCACGCACCTCGCCGGCGACACCATCTGAGCAACCGCAGAGCTGACGCCGGCCCGGTTCGGGCCGGCGTTTCTGCGTATTCTCTACCGCGAGGAGCGATGCCATGAGTGAGCCGGACTGGGTCGAACA
>NZ_QHHV01000570.1:0-891 GCF_003947245.1 Actinoplanes sp. ATCC 53533
ACGTACGTGCACACGTGGCAGGGCTGGATCTACCTGGCGACGGTGATCGACTGCTACTCCAGGGCAGTCGTCGGTTGGGCGGTCGCGGACCACATGCGCACCGAGTTGGTCGTCGACGCTATTGAGATGGCGGCCCGTAACATCACCATACCGAAAGGTGCGATCTTCCACTCTGATCGCGGCAGCCAATACATGTCGCACGAGTATCGCCGGACGCTGAAGAAACTCGGTCTGCGGTCCTCGGTCGGCCGTACGGGGGTCTGCTGGGACAACGCCCTAGCAGAATCGTTCAATGCCAGCCTGAAAAATGAGATGGTCAACCGGACCGTCTTCCCGACGAAAGCCCACGCACGAGACGCTATTGTGCGCTATGTCGAACTGTACTACAATCGCCAAAGGATCCACTCGGCGCTCGGCTATAAGACGCCGTACGAAATTCTCAGCGGACGCACGGACAACACATTAGCGGCGTGAAAACACGCTAAAAGCACTGTCCGGAAAACGCGCGGCAGCCCAAACACACCCCTCCAACGCACCCGAACCACCCACCTGAGCAGACTCGATCTCACCCTCGCCGCCTAGACAGAATTAGGCAACAGGGTCCTTCCCTATTGGAAACAGCGGATGGAGGCATCCGGGTTCCGCTGTTGATGCCCGAGGGCCGGCCGAAGGGGTGTTTCCCATGGGGAAGCAGAGCGGAGGGTGTTTCCAATTGGGAAGCAGAGCGGAGGTGTTTCCAATAGGGCAGCAGAGCAAAGTCAATTCTGCCGTTACCGGGAGCCCTACTCAGAACGCGGTGGAGGCTGGTGTTGTGGTCCCGCGTGAGGGTGACGATGCGTAACGGCGGTCGCCCGGTGAGGGTTCGCCTGGGTTGTGTGGACTCAGGAGTAC
>NZ_QHHV01000571.1:0-843 GCF_003947245.1 Actinoplanes sp. ATCC 53533
CGGATTGTCGGTGCCCGGCGATACAGTGCGATCCGCTGCCGTCGTCGGAGGAAACCATGTATCTACCCGTGCCGGCCCAGGTGGATCTGGGTGCGCTGGACCATGAGGTGCTGCACTTCTGGCAGGCCAACAGCATCTTCCACCGCACCCTCGAGCAGTCCGCCGGCCGCCCCGAGTGGATCTTCTACGAGGGCCCGCCGACCGCGAACGGCCGGCCCGGCACGCACCACATCGAGAGCCGGGTCTTCAAGGACCTCTTCCCTCGATACCGGACCATGAAGGGCTTCCACGTCGCCCGCAAGGCCGGCTGGGACTGCCACGGCCTGCCGGTCGAGCTCGCGGTGGAAAAGGAGCTGGGCTTCACCGGCAAGCAGGACATCGAGGCGTACGGCATCGCCGAGTTCAACGTCAAGTGCCGCGAGTCGGTCACCCGGCACACGGACGCGTTCGCCGAGCTCACCCAGCGGATGGGCTACTGGGTCGACATGGACGACGCATACCGGACCATGGACCCCGGCTACATCGAGTCGGTCTGGTGGTCGCTGCAGCGGATCTTCGACAAGGGCCTGCTGGTCGAGGACTTCCGGGTCGCGCCCTGGTGCCCGCGCGACCAGACCGCGCTCTCCGACCACGAGCTGGCCCAGGGCTACGAGCAGGACGTCGACCCGTCGGTCTTTGTGCGCTTCCCGCTGACCTCCGGCCCGTTCGCCGGGAGCGCGTCGCTGCTGGTGTGGACGACCACACCGTGGACGCTGGTCTCCAACACGGCCGTCGCGGTCAACCCGGAGGTCACCTATGTGGTGGCGACCGACGGCGGTTCGCAGCTCGTCATCGCCGCGGATC
>NZ_QHHV01000572.1:0-796 GCF_003947245.1 Actinoplanes sp. ATCC 53533
ATCAATGATGGATGTGATTTCCACCGGGCTCGGTGTGCTCATCGCCGTCGTGCTGCTCATCGTGCTCGGCGTCGTCTTCTTCCTCAGCCGCATGTTCCGCAAGGTGGAGCAGGGCAAGGCGCTCATCGTCTCGAAGGTGCGCCGGGTCGACGTCACCTTCACCGGTGCTGTCGTGCTCCCCGTGCTGCACAAGGCCGAGACGATGGACATCTCGGTGAAGACCATCGAGATCTCCCGGACCGGCCGGGAGGGCCTGATCTGCCAGGACAACATCCGGGCGGACATCCGCATCACGTTCTTCGTGCGGGTCAACAAGACCACCGAGGACGTCATCAAGGTGGCCCAGGCGATCGGCACCACCCGGGCCAGCAGCGAGACGACGCTGCAGGAGCTGTTCAGCGCCAAGTTCTCCGAGGCGCTCAAGACGGTCGGCAAGCAGCTCGACTTCGTCGACCTCTACACCAAGCGCAACGAGTTCCGGGACCAGATCATCGAGGTGATCGGCACCGACCTCAACGGCTACAGCCTCGAGGACGCGGCCATCGACTTCCTTGAGCAGACGCCGATGCACTCGCTGGACCCGAAGAACATCCTCGACGCCCAGGGCATCCGGAAGATCACCGAGCTGACCGCGATCGAGGCGATCCGCACCAACGACTTCCGGCGCAACGAGGAGAAGGAGATCACCCGGCAGAACGTGGACGCCAAGGAGGCGATCCTCGAGCTGGAGCGCCGGCAGGCGGACGCGGAGATCAAGCAGAACCGGGAGATCGAGACCATCCGGGCCCGCGAGACG
>NZ_QHHV01000573.1:0-786 GCF_003947245.1 Actinoplanes sp. ATCC 53533
CGACTGCCGATGGTGCTGCTGGCCACCGCGGCGACGGTGATCGCCGCCCAGGCCGTGATCACCGGTGCCTACTCCGTGGCGTCGCAGGCCGCTCAGCTCGGCTACCTCCCGAGACTGCGGATCGCGCACACCTCGGCGTCGACGATCGGCCAGATCTACGTACCGTGGATCAACTGGCTGCTGATGGTCTCGGTACTCACCCTGGTCTTCGCCTTCCGCAGCTCCGCCGCCCTCGCGTACGCGTTCGGCATGGCGGTGATCGCCACCATCACGATCACCACCCTGCTGTTCTTCTATCTCGCCCGGGTCCGCTGGCACACCCCGCTGTGGCAGATCGGCCTGGGCGCGGGCATCCTGCTCGCGATCGACCTGCTCTTCCTGGCGGCGAACCTCACCAAGCTCGCCCACGGCGCCTGGCTGCCGCTGCTCATCGGCCTGACCGCGTTCACCGTGATGACCACCTGGCAGCGCGGACGGCAGGTCGTCACCCGCGAACGCGAACGCGCGGAAGGCACGCTCCGCGCGTTCATCGATCGGCTGCGGGACGACAAGCATCCGCTGGCCCGGGTGCCGGGCACCGCTGTCTTCCTCAACCGTGGCAAGCAGACCGCGCCGCTGGCGTTGCGCGCCAACGTCGAACACAACCACGTGCTGCACGAGCAGATCTTGATCGTCTCGATCGAAACGTTGCCGATGCCGCATCTGCCGGACTCCGAACGGATCCAGGTCGACGACCTCGGCTATGCCGGCGACGGGATCATCCACGTCAGCGCCCGGTTCGGCTAT
>NZ_QHHV01000574.1:0-922 GCF_003947245.1 Actinoplanes sp. ATCC 53533
CATCGCGAGCCCGATCGCCACGATGATGATCCACGGCGACCGCGACGGATCGCGCATCGTAGCGAGCAGGTGTTCGGCACTCCATGTGTCGGTGGTGTCGTCCTGGGCGGCAGCGGTAGTTGGCGTGCCGGTCGGCGTGGCGACGGTGAAGTCTGTCCGCACCTGCTGTTGTTCCTGGTCGCGGCTCAGGGTGCCCGCCGGTATCGAGACACCGTCGGTGCCGGCCACCGTGACCTGGTATCGCGGTTTCTCCGGCGCGAAGTCGTTGCGGTAGAACAGCGAGTGCGTGCCGGCGGCCGGTGCGCTGCCGGTCGCCTTGATGCGCAGGACGCCGTAGCCTGCCTGCGTCTGTGTGTAGTCCGGCAGGTCGACTCGGGCGACGGACAGTGGGATCGCGGTGTCGTCGATGCGCAACGCGATCTTTGCGAGGACCCGCGACGCGTAGTCGTTTCCCTCGTCGCCGCTGAGCGAGTGGTCCGTGTCGCGGTCGAGGTCGGTGAGGAGGGCCGGCGCGACCAGGGCGCCCACCGAGATCTTGATTTCGACGTCGACCTTACCGGCTGTCAGCGTTAGGTAGGACGTCTGCCACGTGATGTCCAGCGGATGCGCCCAGGCCGCACTCGCTGGGAAGACGATGAGCATCGCCGCCACGAAGGGCGCCAGCACCCACGCTGACACCCTTCGCGCACGGCTGGCGGCCGTGATGGTCATCCGGTGATCGCTGCCCCGTACTCGTTCTTCGGGTCCCGGTAGATGCCGTGGATGTGGTCGGCGGCACTGCCACCCATGGACTGCGGCGAGTACTCAATGATCACGCGCGGGCCGGTCACCCGGAAATACGCGTCACCGGTGTCGGTGGTCGGTCCGTACCAGCAGAAGTAGGTGTCGTCGATGGTGGCCTCGATCTCGGCCAGGTGAGTCG
>NZ_QHHV01000575.1:0-1031 GCF_003947245.1 Actinoplanes sp. ATCC 53533
CGAGGGGAGTACGAGAACACCTCGTTCACCTTTCTGGGGTACACGTTCCGGGGCCGGGAGGTACGACCCAGGACAGGCAAGCGATTCACCGGGTTCAACCCGGCGATCAGCAGCGACGCCTTGAAGAAGGTCAGTCGCCAGGCGCGGTCATGGCGACTGCACCGGCACACGGAACTCTCCGAAGCGGACCTCGCCGCCTGGGTCAATCCCCGGGTGCGAGGCTGGATGCAGTACTACGGCGCGTTCTACCGCTCAGCGCTGTATCCCCTCCTGACACGCATCAACGCCTACCTGATGCGCTGGCTCCGCAAGAAGCACAAGCGGCTGCGAGGACGAAAGCGAGCACAGGACGCCTGGACCCGAGCCGTCACCATGAGGCCCCGGTTCTTCGCCCACTGGGCTTGGGTCAACACCGTCCCCGCAGTCTGGTGACCAGGGCGACAAGAGCCGTATAACGAGAGATCGTTACGTACGGTTCTGTGAGAGCCGGGGGCTGCGATGCCCCCGGCTACTCGACAGCATTTTGATGCGGTTTACGTTGCCTTCGACCGCGCCGGAACTCCACTGCATCGTGAGGCCGGCGGTGACGGCGTCCCAGTCTTTGCGCAGCCCAGCCGCGAAGGATCGGATCTCGGCGATGGCGCCGTGCTCGGCTTGTTTGACCCAGGCTTCGAGGTGGGCGCCGCCGAGCGTGCGGACCAGGTCAGTGAACCCGCGGGCGAGATCACGGATAGTGACCAGGTCGGGACATAGGTCGCAGAGCCGCTGCAACTCGGCGCGATGTTCCTCGGTGAGCTTGCCGTCGGGCCGCATGATCCAGCCGGTGATGTCCCGGGCGGGCGGGACCGGCGGCGGTGCCAGGGTTGGCTGGTCGCAGCCCCGCAGGTTGATCAGGTAGCGGCGCAGGGTGCGTTCGCCGCCGCGGTAACCACGGGCGCGGATCTCGGCCAGCAACTCGGTAGTGCCGGTGATCCCGTCCTTGCAGCGTTGCTGCAGATAGCCCTTGTACCGGTCGAGGATGCTGTCGCGGG
>NZ_QHHV01000576.1:0-786 GCF_003947245.1 Actinoplanes sp. ATCC 53533
CTGGTTGCCGAGGATCTGGTGCTCCTGCAGCGGGGGACCTGACTCGCGTCCGGTGGGCCTCGTCGATCCGCCGCCGCGTCCGGCGCAGTCCGGCAAAGTCGCGCTGTTCGTGCACCTGGAGGCGGGCGATTGCCGTCATTTGCTCCCCGATCAAGAGGCGTTGTCCAGGTCAGCGTCGACCTGCTCGGCCAAGCGCAGGCCGATTGAGCAGGGCGACGAAACCACGCACCGAGGCGGTCGTTCGAAGGTGAAAGAAGTGTGGGCACGCCGACGACGTACGGCGACGGTTCATGGCCATAAGGAGTCTTGTCGAGGGCTTGGCCGTCACGTAAGAACGGTCCTTGTGACTGTTCCGGGCGGGTCCATCGCAGAGCGTGATTCGTGATCGAGACGACGGAGGCGGCATCACTTGAGGAGGCCGTTCGATCGGCCGTCGAACAGGGGTACGCGGAACTGGCGAGCCTGGCTGACGTCACGGACGGGCTGGTCGACGTATTCGTGCGAGAACAGCGTGACGTGCCGTCCTCGTCCGGTTCGATCGCCCGGTTGGACGGCTTCACGCGTGGCTTTCCGGGGGAGCTGCGAGGTCATCTCGATCGCGAGCATGAGTCGCTCGGGACGTTCAACATCGCGTTCTTCGGGCGCACCGGCGTCGGGAAGAGCACCTTGTTGTCGGTGTTTGGCCGGCTCGACGGGGAGTACGTCTCGCCGGGCGACAGCGACTGGACCACCGAGGTGCACCCGATCGAGTGGCGCGACTGCCGGCTGTACGACACGCCCGGGATC
>NZ_QHHV01000577.1:0-806 GCF_003947245.1 Actinoplanes sp. ATCC 53533
CGACGAGCTGGGCGGGTTGCTGTCCGCCGGGGACGTCATCATCGACGGCGGAAACTCCAAGTTCACCGACGACAAGCCGCGTGCCGACCGGCTCGCGCCCAAGGGCGTCGGCTACCTGGACTGCGGCGTCTCCGGCGGCATCTGGGGTAACCAGAACGGCTACGCGTTGATGGTCGGTGGTTCCGAGGAGAACGTCGCCACCTGCATGCCCATCTTCGAGGCGCTCAAGCCGGCCGGTCCGTACGGCTTCGTGCACGCCGGCCCGGTCGGTGCCGGCCACTACACCAAGATGGTCCACAACGGCATCGAGTACGGCATGATGCAGGCCCTCGCCGAAGGCTGGGAGCTGCTCGAGGCTTCGGAATACGTCGACAACGTGCCTGGTGCGATCAAGAGCTGGCGCGAGGGCAGCGTCGTCAAGTCCTGGCTGCTCGACCTGTTCGACCGGGCGCTGGACGGTGATCCCGAGCTGGCCAAGCTCAAGGGCTACGCCGAGGACACCGGCGAGGGCCGGTGGACGGTCGACGAGGCGGTCCGGCTGGCCGTTCCGCTGCACGTCATCGCCGCGTCCCTGTTCACCCGCTTCGAATCGCGGCAGATCGACTCGCCCGCCATGAAGGCCGTCGCCGCGCTGCGCCAGCAGTTCGGCGGCCACGCCGTCGTCGGCTGAGATGTACGTCCGCCGGGTCGAGTTGACCGACTTCCGTTCGTACGAGCGGGTGGCGGTCGACTTCGATCCCGGCGTCGCCGTGCTCGTCGGCCAGAACGGCATGGGCAAGACCAACCTGGTCGAGGCGCTGGGCTAT
>NZ_QHHV01000578.1:0-837 GCF_003947245.1 Actinoplanes sp. ATCC 53533
CCGAGCCGAGGTTTCCGATTCGCGTTGCTTTGCGGCGAGTCGAACAGCGCAACGGGCGCTATCGCGCTCTTCGCACGGAGTGACGCTCTATAACGGTGGATTCCGTCTCGGCTGGCGCACTGGAGTTGCGCTCATGTCTGGAACGGATACGAGATCTCCGCCAGCGGCAGTACCTCAAGGCGACGGTCTCCACGTATAGGCGATGAGCGAAGCCGCATCCCGCCGGGGCTCGCCCATGATCCACACACTCAGGGCCGCTATGGCGATCGGCTCTACAGGCTTCCTATAGAAGGTCCCGGCGGGCCTTGCTGGTCGAGATCCGGTGCCGGCTGAGTCGAGTCGGGTGGCACGGGAGTACGTGGCGCACCCTCGACTGAAGCCGCTGGTGTCTTCGATCGAGTTCCGCGATCACCAGGCGCAAAGCTCTCGACTGGCGCGGAATTCCTCGTCACCTCGTCTGCGCGTTTAGTCAGCAGCGACGGCGGCGAACCGGCAGTAGAAGATCCTGCCGGAGATTGCTCCGACTCCCGTTTCGGCGAAACGGATCCGTGAGATTGAAGACTGAGCCGCCGCTGGCCAACCCTGGCCTCCGGCGCGGCCGGCCTCTGCCCCGCAGCCGACTGGGAGATCCGACGCTGACGGAGATGGGCGACCATCTCCGTCAGAGCGGAAGCGATCATCGTGCCGACGAACGCCTTCACCGTCTCCTTGACCAGCGAATCACCGACAATCGCCGCCGCGATCGGGGCGGCACCGGTCACCGCGAGGACGACGGCCCCAACTGTGACAGCGGCACCGAGCACCGTGTCGGGGTCGACCCATGCGGAAACCGGGTCA
>NZ_QHHV01000057.1:0-98491 GCF_003947245.1 Actinoplanes sp. ATCC 53533
GGCGCCGGGGTTTGGGTCCCAGGATCGGGCCGCGCGCGTGGCGGTAGTGGGTGGCCCGGGAACGTCCCAGCAGTCGGCACGCTGTCCGCACGGGTGTCCCGGCCTCGGTGAGGGCGTGCAGGGCCTGCTCGATCAGCGGCTCGACGGCGGCGGTGTGTCCGTGCTCTCGGCCAGCGACGCCAAGAGCTCGTGTGCTTTTCCCATGATCGACAGGGCTGCCTGGGTCTGGGCGAGTTTCGCGTTCAGCCGGGCATTCTCCGCGCGTAACCGTTCGGTCTCGCGTTCGGCCCGCGACAACCGGGCCGTCGTCGACGGGCCTGCAGAACCATTCGTGGATCCGGCCGGCGCGACGGCGTTGCGAGCCCGGGTCCATTCCTGGACGTGGGAATGGAACAGACCTTCCCGGCGCAGGACCGCGGATTTCTCGCCGTGCGGCGCGGCCTCGTACTCGGCCACCACCGCAGCCTTGTAGTCGGCGGTGAAGCTACGCCGGGTCGGACGCGGAGCCGGATCGACCGGCCCAGACCCGTTGGTCTCGGACGGCTGCTTGTTGCTGCTCACGTACGCATCTCCAGTCACGCCCTACAAGCCAACCCCGATCGCCGGGGTGTCTCACGACAGCCTGACAGGGAGGGCTTCGCGGGGCAGGTCCGCGTCCTCGACCACGAAGGAGGTCGGGGTGATGAGCGATGCGACGGCGGCAGTGACGGTCAACCGCATACCGACGGAGACGGCGTCCATCGTGTTGAGGGCTTTGCTGTGCGTCGGTTCCGGTTCGACGGCGTCCCGATCGCTGAATGCGGAGCAGCCTGTCAGCAGGACGAGGATCAGCAATAGCGGCGGGAAGTGCCACCGGACTCTCGACGACGTTCCTCGGACCATGCCCATGCCCGTGACCTGTCTGGACGGCGGTGCGGCGATCGGACTCCGACACCCTTCAGGCCACGCTAGGCGGGAGAGTCCACGCTGTCACCACAGGTTCATGTCGATCCCGTGACATCGACGCCAGGCGCCGCAAAGTCTTGATCGCTCAGGAGCGTCCGCTCGTGGTCCTGACAAGAGACAGCCGCCCTAGCACTGCGTGGTCTCACGACCGGCGCAGCACCACGAACGCCATCGGCGACAGTGCCTGCACCACAGTAGTCAGGCATCCGAAGTCGACGGGCTTGGGCAGGTAGCCCTGCACCGGTAGATCCTCCCGGCGCAAGATGCGCTCGGCGACCGGCGAGTCGACCAGAAGCATCACCGGCACCTGAGCGGTGTCGGCCCGAGTGCGCAGGTGCCGAAGCAGGAACCGGCCGTCGTGACCGGGCAGGTTGAGATCCAGGAGCACGATGTCGGGTGCCGGGGCGTCGGCGTACGGCGGCTCGCGATCCAGGAAGGCACACGCTTGTCGCACGTCACGCACGGCGTGGACCCGGTTGACGACCTTGTACGCGTTGAGGGCCTCGCGGGTATAGATCTCATCGACGGCGTCGTCCTGCACGAGAAGGAACTCGGCCGCTGCACCGCCGCTCATAGGCTCCCCGGTTACGTGCATGGTCACACAAACACCCCGGGGACTGCCCAAGGCCCGGACACCACCAACGGAACTGTCGACAAGCTCTCCGGCTGTCGGGTCACGCCGATCCAGGCCCAGGTCGCTTGCGAGTGGCACCGGGTACTCATGATCAAGCCAAGGGTCGCCGTCACGTATGGCGAGGAATACGCGTTCGTGTGACAGTTCGGTGACGAAAGTTGCCCGCCTCGCGCACGTCGGCTCACCCCGGGCCGATGAGCGATGAGTAGTCGCTGCTGTACAGCGGCCCCCGGGACAGTGAGCCGTCGGCACGGGGCACCTCCAGCCGGTCATTCCCCCGGGTGAAGACCACGGAGCCGACGTCTTCGCGGGCCGTCAGGGTGCACACGATCTGCGCGTACGCGATCATCTCGTCGTTGCGGGCGTTGGCCTCGTCCGCCTCGGTGACCTCCACCTGCGCCAGGGACGTGCCGTTGGGGAACTCGACGGCCAGGGACAAACCGGCGAGCGCGGTCGTCAGCCCCATCTCCCGCTCGGCGTCGGTCGGACCGGCAACTAGATGATCCGCCTGGCGCTGTGCCGTGGGCACCGACTCGATCCGTCGTACGGTCTGCACCAGCCGGCCGTCACGGACCAGACACAGCACCTCAGCGACCTCCCCGGCAGGACCAGGGTCGCCGGCACTCGGCGACGAAGTCGTGAACGGCCGCCGGGGCAGGTCCACGGCGTGGGGCTCGTCCTCCGCCGGCACCCCACACGCGCCCAACAGCAAGCCGGCGAGGATCAGGGCGGTGATCCGGACCGGTCCGCTGCTCACGGCAGACATCCGGCGAGCTCGAGCCGGAACCGGGCGCCCCCGCCGGGACGATCGGTGACGCTCACCGAGCCCTGGTGCGCTGCGGCGTGTTGCGCGACGATCGACAACCCGAGCCCGGTGCCGTCGGTGTCGCCACGCGCATGCGCCGCCCGGCCCCGGACGAACCGGTCGAATATCACCGCTCGGTCCTGCTCGGCGACACCAGGACCGGAGTCGTCCACCTCGACGAAACACCGGTCGGCGGCGGTGCAGCCGATGCGCACCGCGACGACCTCTCCGCCGTACCGCACCGCGTTGTCGATGAGGTTTCCGAGTGCCTGTTCGACGCGGCGCCGGTCCACGCGCCAGACACTGGGCGTGTCGGCCTGCACCTGCAGCACGTCCTCGGCGATCCCCCGCGACCGGCAGATCCGATCAGCGAGTTGCCGGACATCGACGGACTCGCGGTGCGTCGGCCGGTCGCTGCGGGCCAGCTCGAGCAGGTCTGCGACCAGCGCCTGGAAACGGGTGATCTCGCCGGTGATCAGGCCCACGGCCGCGGCCGCCTTGGGGTCGAGATCGGCACGGCGCCGGTCTATCACGCTGGCAGCCGCGGCCAGGGTCTGCAGCGGTGAACGCAACTCGTGGCTCACGTCGGCCGCGAAGCGGCGATCGCGTTCGATCCGCCGGTTCAGCTCGTCGGCCATGTGGTTGAAGGATGTGGACAGTTCAGCAAGGTCGGGCTCGGCATGCGGATCGAGCCGGGCGTCCAGATCGCCGTCGGCGATGGTCCGGGCCGCGTCGGCGACCGCGGTCAGCGGATACAGGGCGTGCCGGGTCACGTACCACCCGAGGGCGGCGCCGCCACCGGCGACCATGATGGCGACGGCGGCCAGGACCAGCGCGAGCACCTGCAGGGTGCGTTCCAGTTCACGCAGGGACACCACCTCGTAGAAGACCGCCGACGAGGACAACGGCACAGCGACGACCAGCGCCGGCTGGCCGTCCCTGCGCACACGCTGAGCGCCGGCCTCGCCGCGTTCTGCCATCGCCTGCAGCGCGGCCGGGATAGCTGCGCTGGCGTCCGGGTCGGCGAAGCGGGAGTACCACTGGCCGTCTCGTTCGAGCAGCACGTACCGGTCGGTGCCGGTGTCCAGTGACCGCAAGACCTCGATCACCGGGGGATTGCGCCCCGCCAGTCCCGCGTCCACCGCTGCCGCGTCGAAGTAGGTCGCCCGGACAGCTGTGCGTTCCCGCTCGCTGAACAGGGTCCGCCGGACCAGTTCGTAGGAGATCAGGGTCACGCACGCCGACAGCAGCAGGGCACCGATGGCGAAGGCCGCGCTTACCCGCGTCCGCAGTCCTACCCGCCTCATCGTGGCGTCGCCGGGTTCAGGCCGAGGATCTCTGTGGGCGGCACACGCGTCATATCCGCATGATGCCCCCGGGAACCCTCGCC
The DNA here is from genome assembly GCF_003947245.1 of Actinoplanes sp. ATCC 53533. NCBI lineage: Bacteria > Bacillati > Actinomycetota > Actinomycetes > Micromonosporales > Micromonosporaceae > Actinoplanes > Actinoplanes sp. ATCC 53533. The sequence goes on from NZ_QHHV01000057.1 coordinate 3,775, forward strand.
GGCACGCCGCCGGCCGCCGGCCGCGCCTTTGTCATCCAACTGTCACGAGCCCGGGCAGCTTCCGCCGCATCCGCCCGGCAGTCTTCACGGCATAACGGAACTTCTCGCCCATGGAGGTGCGGTGATCAACAGTGCAGCCCTGACCGACCGGACACCGTTGGTCGCGGACCGGCTGCGGGACTACCCGCACCGGGGGGCGTCGAAGGATCTGCCGCGGTGACGGCAACCAGTCTGCTCACGGCGGTGACGGTCGGACTCGTCCTGGGCATCGTCGTCCGCTGGCTGGTGCCCGCCTGCCGTGGTGTCCCCTTCTGGCTGCCCCTGGCCGTCGGCGTGGGTGCGGCCTTGTCGGGCACCGTCGCCGCTCGCCTCGCCGGGGTCGACACCTCCCAGGTGAGCCTCGTTGAACTGGTTCTCCAGGTTGTACTGGCCGGCCTGGGGGTGGGTGCCGTCGCCGTGACCGCTGATCGGCAGCCTCGGACCAGCCGGTACGGCAAGACGGGCAAGCCCCGATGACCGTCGTGCCTCGCACTGCGGGCACCGCGGTCCTGATCTGCGACCGATGCGGCACGCAGGACCAGGCCGCCGCTGCCACGTCCGACAACGACGTGGTGTGGCCCTTGGTCGCCAGCGCCGGCTGGACCGGCTCACCTTTCGCGACCGGACCCCACAGCTGCCCGCACTGCGGTGATGTCGTGCCCGAACCCGCCGTGGCCGCCCAGCAGCCGCCGCCCGCGCCCGGCGCGTCGTACGGCATCCAGGTCCACGAGGACATTGACGCCATCGTCGTCACGCCGCTGATGGACATCGACGCCGACGTCGCCGAGACGCTGCGCGACGGGCTCACCGCCGCCGTCAACACCGGCCGACACGTCGTGCTGGACCTGCACGCTGTCCACCTGATCGACTCCGCGGGCCTCGGCCTGCTGGTCCGCGCCCATCAGCAGGCCAAGCGTCGCGGCGGATCGTTGTGCCTGGTGGCGCCGTCCCGGTACGTTCTCACCGTGCTGCACACGATGCGCCTCGATACCGTCTTCGCCGCCTATCCCGACGAGGAGGCCGCATTCTGTGCGCTACGCCTGGACGCAGGCCGCGCCAGCGCGCATGGGGCGGAATAAGAGTCGGTCGGCGAGCCATCCGCAGCGAGAGGGCGGACAGCGCCATGCCGCCCTCCTTCCGCGTGTGCTCAGCCGATCCCCACGATTCCCGGACGCGGCCGTCCGGCGGCGGAGCGGTGAACCGATCGCGCTGAAGTTGCCGTCGGTCCCGCATCGGTGACCGACCGGCCCCGGGGACTTGAGCGCCCCGGCGCGAGCGAAGCTCCGATGTGACGACCGGGTCGTTTGACGGTGCCGGCCAATGCTCCCCGGCGCCCGGTCCTACGCCCCACACGCCGGGAACGTCATAGGGCTGTCACCCGTTCTTGTCCGGACCACCACGACGACGGACCAACCTGGAAGAGACCCAACCAGCGGAGGGACGATGCGCACCTTTATCATGGCTGTCGCCGTTCTCGGCGCGGTCCTCGCCAGTGTCGGAGTCTTCCTGTCGTGGTGGTGGCTCGTACTCGTCGGCGCGGCGGCAGTGGTCTTCGCGGCTGTGACAGGTGCCCTCGCAGCACCGTCCACCCGGCGCGGCCGATGAGCGCGATCGATCATCGGCCGGCTCGTCGGCTGTGCCGGTAGCCCGCCACGGTGGGCCTATAACGGAGAACACGGATCCCCAAGATCACTGGCGACGAATACGACGATTGTCTCTGACATTTCAGTCAGGTAAGGCGCTTCGGCTGGTCGGCGGCGACACCCGTCCGCCCGCCTGGGCGCTGGCCTGGAGCGGCCCGACGCTGCCACCATCTGCGCCGACGTGGCCGCCCCTTGGCAGCCGCCCACACCCACGACCCGGTGCATCGCGACATCAAACCCCGGCAATATCGTGCTTTCCTGGCGACGTACATGTGGTCGTCTTCGGCCTGGTCGCACCCTACGGCACGGATCCCGCCAGCGACGGCCGAATCTGGGCACGCTCGGCTACCCAGCGGCGGGCAGTTCGACAACGGTCAGGCTGTTCCCGTCGGCGATGTCTACGCGCGGGGCGTCATGCAGTACGAATGCGTCGTCGGACGGTCGCCGTGGCCGGGTTCGTCGCCATGGTCCGCGGCCATGTCTCGCCAACCCCGGCCCTCCACCCAGATGCCGCGGCCTCGCCGGGCCGGAGGTTGTCACGGAATTGTCACCGCGCTGCGCGAGGTCTGCCATGTCTCCGCCGGACCGTGGAACTTCCCCGATTCGACGTGTTGGAGCACCCGATCATGGCATGGCCGATACCGGACGACCCGGACCACTGGAATCGTCAGCGGTTCCGGCGACGCGACGACCATGATGTGCAGTTGGCCTATCTGATCGTCGAAGAGCTGGTCGGCGACGTCCGCGTCAACAGCCAGCCGATCAACGTCGAGGTCCAGAACGGTGTCGCGGTGCTGACCGGCACCGTCGACACCGCGCAGACCAAAGAGCTGGTCGGCGACATCGCCCGGCGGGTGTACGGGGTGACCGACGTCTGCAACGCCCTTCAGGTCCCTGCCCCCACCGGTGGGATCACCGGTTCCCGGCAGTTCCACGACCTCGACTACCACTCCTCGGATCACCTGTTCCAGGAGATCATCGCCCGGCAAGCGAATGGCGATCGCGCACCGGACGGCGGTATACCGAACGCCCGGCAGTTCCGGGCGGTCCTGCTGTTTCTCGGAGCGGTCCTGTGGGGAGCGCTGACGAGCCTCATCATCTGGCTGGGCTGGGTGGGACTCGTGCTGGCCGGCGCCGCGGCCACGGTGATCGCGACGTGCTTGCACCACCGTGCCAGCCGTCGATGACTTGGCCGACCGAGAGCGGAACAACATGCCTGTGGAGGCCGCGTGGCGCTCAGGCCCGAACACCATGGGCGCCCGAGGATCTAGCCACGCTGACGGTCGGCAGGGACGTGAACGCGACTGGTCGTCACGAAGGTCCACGACCGCGTCATCCAGGCCACGCCAGTACCTGCACTCATGCACCGATCGAGGCGGGCTATCTCCGTACGCGCCGTAGGTAGATGCTGCGCGCCGCGGCAGCTGCCACCCCGGTCATCACGATCAGCACAGCCCACAACAGCCGCTGATCCACCAACGGCCGAATACCCACGTTCGCCTGCGCCAACGCCAGCTGTGAGGTGTCCTGCGCCGCCGGCAACGCGGCCGGAGCCAGCTCGGTGTACCGCACCAGACCGGTGCTCTCCAGCATCTGCATGTGGTGCATGACGAAGATGTTCGCTTCATCAGCCAGCTTGCGGACTACCGGGTTCCGCGTCCCCGCGCGGACCGCGCCGATAACCGGGAAGATCTTGCCGTGCGCCGCCCGGAGCCGGGCCACGAAGATCTCGTCGAAGCGGGTCCCGTTCGCCCCTTGCATTTCGTCGACCCAGCCCTGCTGGGCGGCGGTGGGGCTGGACGGCAACGCGGCGCCGAGCTTGTTCGCCGCCTCCACCACGAGCTGGTCCAGTTCCACGTGCTGCTGCGCGATCATCGTGCCGACCTTGCGCACCACCGCCGTACTGCCACGTTCGGCGGCCATCTGCCCTGCCGGGATCTCCCAGAGGCCGGCCTGACGCACCCCGTTGAACAGGGTCATGTCGGCGGCGTTGAGCTGGGTCGGCACGGCGGGAGCACCCGAAGCGGGAGATGGGGCCGCGGCGAGCACGATGCCAGCAACAATCAGCACAGAGGCTGCACGGACGGTCAACGTCGGACGGATCATCTCTACCTCCACAAGCGCACGCCGAGCGGCTGGGACGCGCATTCGGCAGGAGGTACGAGCGCCGCACCAAAAAGGTTCACATGTGCACCTGATTCGTGGATGAGGTCGCCTCGACGCCGTCCTCTTCCGGCACCGCGGAGGACCACTGTCTCCACCACTGGGCGTCCGGCACCTCGCCGGCAGCCTCGACCAGAGCGTGCAGTACCGCGGCGAAGGCAACGGGTCGAGCCAACGACAGGTCGGCGACGAGCGCGGCGATCGCCACGCGGCGGTGACGCATGACCTCGCCCACCAGATCCCGGCCGGCGACGGTAAGCGTCACCCAGGCCGCGCGACGGTCATCGGGCCGCTCCCGCCGGGCGACCAGGCCTTTGCGCACCAGCCGGTTACACATCCGGGTCGCCGTCGACGACGTGACCGCGAGTTCCTGAGCTAGATCGACAACCCGCTGTGGCCCTCGGGAAACGAGAATGACCAGCGTACGGAACTGTGCGAGGGTCACGTCCTCGCCCAGGCTGCCGAGTGAGCGGGCGGTCAGAGCGACGAATACGCGGCTGGTGGCCAGCAGCGCGTCGATGACCTCCTCTTCGGCGGCGGCCGGGGTGCGCTGCTGCGTCATTGCGTCGTCCATGGGTTTACTGTGCCACCAGGGCGAGACCAGTTGTCACGCGACTGTGATCGTTCCGATGGGAGATCGTCATACCTGCCGCAGCGCCGCCGGCGACGACACGGGGTTACCGAAGCGAACGTTGGTTTCCACGCTCGTCACCTCGATCCGCCTCCGCGCCTCGGCTGCACCGCAGCGCCTCGTCCTCCCGTCTGCCCGCTGGAACGGCGGCGGATGGCCCATCTGGCGACCGTCGCGGAGCAGCAACGCGGGCGTGGCCTCAAGCGCGTGCCATAGGCCGGCAGCCGCAGCCAAGCGGCGGCGAACTCTAGGACGACCGGAGTAGGCACTGCGATGCCCGCCGGCCGATGACGATGACCGCTTCGGCGGCCATGCCGTGCTGATCACTGGGGCCCCAGGCGAGCAGCGGCTCGATGTCAGGTCATCAGGACTCGCCGGTGCCGTCACGGCCGTCCGATGCGGAGCGGCGCAGGAAGTTCCACACCGCGGCGGTGAGCGTGCCCCACAGGCCGAACACCCCTACCAGCAGCATGATGACGGCGCCGGTGTCCACGTCAATCTCCGATCGATTCCGGAAGCTCCTCGTGGCGGCGCAACCTCTGCAGGACGAACGCCAGGATCAGCGTGACCAACACGATGCCCCAGCCCATCACGAGTAAGCCGCTGAGCGGATACTCCTCGTAACGATGCGTGATCTCCTGGTAGATGTTGATCGCCGCCATCACCGACAGCAGCACCGGCGTGATCACCATCAGGGAGACCGTCCACCACCACCCCACCCGAAGGTACGAGTCCCGGTTGATGTGCGCCTGGAGCGGGCCGAGCTGACGGGCGATCCAGGCGATCAGGATCACCTCGGCCAGCCCGGCGAAGATCAGACCGAAATTGTTCACGAAACGGTCCACCACGTCCAGGTAGTACAAACCGCCGCGGGTCACGTAGACGATGCTGATCAGCGCGGTGATCCCGCACGTCACGTTGATCGCGGCCACGCGCGAGAGCCGGAACTTCTCCCGGACACCAGCGACCGCGCATTCCATGATGGACACCGCGGAGGTGAGCCCGGCGAACAGCAGGGCGCCGAAGAACAATGCGCCGAACAGTGAGTTGAGCCCGGGCATCTCGTTGATGATCTGCGGGAAGGCCACGAAGGCAAGACCGACTCCGCTCTCCACCACCTCGGTGACACCGACGCCCTGCTGGGTGGCGAGGAACCCGAGCACGGAGAACACGCCGAGCGCGGCGAGAAATTCAAATCCCGAGTTGCCCATCCCGACGATGACGGCACTGTTGGACAGGTCGCTGCGACGCGGCAGGTAGCTGGCATACACGATCATGACGGCGAAGCCGATGCTGAAGGAGAAGAACACCTGCCCGTAGGCGGCGACCCACACCTGCGCATCGACAAGAGCCCCGAAGTCCGGGGTGAGCAGAACGTCGAGCCCGGCCGCGGCGCCCGGCAGCGTGAGTCCGCGGATGACGATAGCCAGAATCATCAGGACCAGCGCAGGAATCAGGATCTTCGCGGCCAGTTCGATGCCGCGGCGCACCCCGCGGCGCAGGATCAAATAGGTCAGCGCCCAGGCGACGGCGACGCTGAGCAGCACCTTCCACTGGATGCCGCCCACCGACCAGAAGCTGTCCGTGGTGCCCAGATAGGAGCCGAAGAAGAAGGCGTTGGGATCGTCGCCCCATCGGGTGCCGAACGAGTAGTAGAAATAGCTGAGCACCCAGCCGATGATCACGATGTAGTAGGTCATGATGATCAGCGAGATGCCGATCTGGAACCAGCCCAGCCACTCCGCACTCCGGCGCACGCGCCGAAAGGCGAACGGAGCGGCGTGGCGGTACTTGTGACCGAGGGAATATTCCAGGATCAGCACCGGCACCGCCGCCGTGGCGATGGCGATGAAATAGGGGATGAGGAAGGCTCCACCGCCGTTGTCGTACACAACGTAGGGGTAACGCCAGATGTTGCCCAATCCGATCGCCGAGCCCGCGGCCGCCAGGATGAACCCGAGCCGGGTGCCCCGCTGTTCTCGCGGTTCCGCCAGGGTGTCTCCGTCGGCCGCCATGTTCCCGCCTTCGACATAGCCGGATCTCATGGGATGTCGCATGCGTTAGTCAAGCTTGCTATATGCACCTTCGACCGGCACGCACGGCAGATGAGCCGCGCGGAGGGCGGCTATCCGCCGGTCCTCGACAGAACGAGGAGCTCCGCGCGCACTGCTGTGCTGCCTTCACCGAGTGCGTGCCGAGGACCGCTGGGCCAGGGCGCCCACCACAACAGACGCGACCAGGACCGCGACACCAGCCAGGATCATCCAGCCGATCGACGTCATCACGCCCACGAGCGCAAGCACAATTCCGGTCACAGCGACGACCGCACCGACTCGGTACATGAATGACGACCTCCCTCGACCCCGTGACGTGCGATCACCGGACAACGCGGCTGACCTGTGAATCCCGTTTCGTGGCTGACTATGGAGTGAAACTTCCCTCCATCGGACTCAGCCTGCACCGGTGACGTGGAGGATGCCGTGCAGAACTGTGACAGTTCGATGACAAAGCCGCAGGCACGCCAAGGTGTGTAGCCACACGGACGGTGGGCGCCGTGATCGCGAGCTGAACAACGGTTCCGACTGGTGGGCGCTTCTCGACGCCGAGCAGGCCGTTGTGGTCTCAGCGTTGACGGCGCAGGTCACGTCGTTGATCCCTGAGGTCGCGGGATTGCGTCGCCGGCTACAGATGGACTCTACGAACTCCTCGAAACCGCCTGTCAAGGCTCTTCCTATGCGCCGCCGCTGGCTGGTAGAACCACACTCGTGCGGTTCTCGCCGGTGTCGATGTTCGACCGCTGGGCGCCCGGGTACGACCACAGCGCGCTGCAGTCAGCCTATTCCCGTGCGCACCGAGCGATCCTGGGCTCGGTGACCCACCTGAGCGCTCCCCCACGAAGGATCTTGGACGTTGGCTGCGGCACTGGCCGGCTGCTCGCCGCGGCCAGCCACACCTTCTCGGAGGCCGAACTCCTCGGTGTCGACCCCTCTGCCGGCATGCTGTCGGTCGCGGAAGCGCGCAGGCCCGCGCGCTGCCGGCTGGTGCAGGCCAGCGCCGAGCATCTCCCGTTCCCCGACGACACGTTCGATCTGGTGACCGCGACGTACTCCTTCCGGCACTGGAGCGATCCGCATGTCGGGCTGCACCAGATAGCCCGCGTACTGGTCCCCCGAGGGCTGTTCGGCCTCGTCGATGTGTTTCCCGAGCAACGACGCCGGGGTTGGCCGTACCACCTCGGCGCCGACCGGCTGCTGCCGTCGGTCCTGGCCCAGACGCTGCGCTCGGCGCATCTGCGACCGACCGGAGTGACCACTATCAGCGGGTGCGGTGCGGTCACCGACATGACCGTCGTAATCGCCGTGAACGACAATGCGCAGCCCCACCAGCCAACTGGGCTCGACCGCCGCCGCGGCTGACTCGACCCGGGTCGACACCTGCCCGTGCGGCGGGAACGCACCCGATCCACCCTGAGGCGGCCAACCCACACGCGGCGATGGACGCAACCCACGGACGCCCGTCTGGCACCGCAAGCTCCCGCTCCATGTCGCGGGAGCTGTCCAGTTCTGGTGCGGTGTCGAACGGAGGTGTCAGCGGGCGAGGTCGCGGCGGCCCAGCCGCCAGGCTCCGACCGTGAGCATGACGATGGTGGCGGCGAGCAGCACTGCGGCGTCGATTGGTTGGACGCCGTTCTTCAAGGGCTCGCCACCGAAGTAGTAGCGGTACAGGGTGAGGTTGCGCAGCGAGTCGGCGCCGATTTGCGGGGCGAATCCGTACAGGCGTAGGTGGCGACGCCGAGGCCGGCGATGAGACCGAACACGGTGGCGCGGCCCTTGCCGGTGGCCGCACCGATGGCAGTGGCCAGGGCGCCGAACAGCAGTCCCAGCAGGGCCAGGTTGAGGAAGCCGCTCACGGTGATCGTGTGGAGCTCGGCGGCGGGGTCGTTCCACCGTTGCCAGAACGTGAGCTCGGGCAGCGTGCGGCTATGCCGAGGCCCGTGCCGGTCCTGCCGGGTGCCTGGGTCGGCCGCCCGGCAGGAGCGTCGGGCGGCCGATCATTGGGCGGTGGCTCAGCGGAGATTGACGTTGAAGATGGGGTCGGCGGCGAGGTCGCGGAACGTGGCCAGTGCTTGCGGAGTGCTGGCGATGCTGATGTTGCGGTCGCCCTCGTCGTCGCGTTCGGTGTCGAAGTAGACGATGGCCTTGACGGCGGGGCGCTTGGCCAGCTCGGGGGCGACGGTGCGGAATGCCGGTGACTTGTCGACGGTGTGGGTGGTGCGGTGATAGACGCCCCACTCAGCGACCATGATCGGTTTGGTGGGGTGGGCGGTGGTCGCCCAGTCGTAGAAGCCGGTGCCGCCGCCGGTGGGCTCGCGGTCGAGCAGGTCGGCGAAGTCGCCGTGGTGGTAGTAGCCGGGTTCGGCGCTGACGTAGGAGTCCAGGCCGATCCAGTCGACGACGTCGTCGCCGGGATACAGGTCGGACCACCAGGACTGCGCCAGCCACTTCTCGTTGCCCATGTACGCGACGACGTTGATCGCGTTGGTGACACCGGCGGCGCGTAGCCGCTGGATAACATGGCGGTACATGGCCGCGTAGTCCTTGGCGGTCATGCCAGAGCCGGCGGCCGGGTTGACGTCGTTCTCCGGCTCGTGGTGCAGGGCGAGGAAGAACTTCTCCGGGTAGGTGGCCTTGATGTAGGCGGCCCAGTTGTCGATCCGGGCGTCCTTCTCGCCGGCGGCGACCTTGGCCCAGGTGGTGCCGTAGGCGATCTTCCAGTTGAGCAGCAGTGCCCGGGGCTTGGCGGGGTCGCGGGTCATCGCGATCTCGGCCTTGGTGGGGAACTTCTCGTCGCCCTTGTGGTACTGGTGGAAGATCGTCGCGGTGCGGCCGGTGGCCTGTTCCCACTGCTGCAGCGCGATGTCGCGGGGGGTGTCGGTGAACCCGCCGGCGGCGGCTCCCCACAGCACGCCGCAGGACGGCACCAGCAAGGTGTCCACCACGCACTGCTGGGCAGCGGCGGGCGTGGCGGGTGCCGGTGTGGCTGGCGCGGGAGCGAGGGTCGTCTTGCGGATGGTCAGGCGCAGTTGGGGGCCGCCGGTGGTGGCGGTGCCGTACTCGACGGAGCGTAGCCGGGTGACGGCGGTGGTGGCCGACGACTTGAGCGCGAAGGCGTACACGCCGGGCCTGGTGACGACCTTGCTCAGGTCGAAGGTGGCCCCGGTGGTGGTGGACGTCAGTTTGACGGTGCCGACGGTGGCGCCGGCGCGCGGTGCCCGGGCGGTGGTGAGGGTCTTCTCCGTCCAAGCGGTGCTGGGTACCCGCATGAGGGTCAGCGTCGACGCCGGGGGCTTGGCGGCCAGCGGCAGCTTGAGCTGGGCACCGGCGAGGGTGGCGCCGGCGGGCAGGGCCTTGACGGTGAACTTGAGGTAGGACATGCGGGTCTCGCCGTTGGCGCGTCCGACGACGAGTTTGTCGGCCTGGCCGAAGGCGGTCGTCCGTCGGGTGCTGGAGGTGTAGGTGTCGTCGCTGGCGTACACGCTCGTCGTCGTCGTGGTGATAGTGGCTGCGTTCGCCGTCCCGGCCGGTGCGAGACCGGTAACGGCCACTACCGCGGCCACGGCCGCTGCGATGGCGCTGCGTTGTGCTGGCAAGACCCGTACTCCCGTCGCTGACGTCGCTGGTCAGTTACGACGGTGCGGGCCTGCCGGTACGGGCACCGACGCCAACCGGGAGCAGGACGGGTGCCGTTGCCACCGGCGACCCGCGGGCCGGCCACGCAAGCTGACAGCCCGTCACCGCCGAGCGGGAGCCGCGCGACAGGCTCCCGCTTGCCGCTTGTCCTGCAGCACCTGACCCGGTTCGCTGATCAGCCGGGCGCCGTCGGCGATGCCGGCCCGCGAGGCCGGCACTTCGTACGGCCCTCATGCCTGCTGCGAGCCGTGGCCGCCCCCCGGTGCGCTGGGCCTCGCGACGCTCGCGGTCGAGAGCGCACCGTCCTGCGCTGCCGCGACCACACCACCCAAGCCGCAGACCCCATAGGTTGGCCGACCTGCGTGGCCAGGACGCGGCAGTCGCCGACGGCGCGCTCCAACAATTGGATCGACGTGGGACGTGATCGCTTCTGATGTCGAGCTCGAGAGCGCTCAATCGCACGAGAACAACACGCTCCGCCAGTCCTTTCGCACCCGTACGGCAACCGCCCGGCCACCGCTCGGGAACCGCCGGAAGACAGGCACCCGGGCGGATACTCAGCACTAACGGCAAGGCACCTGAATAGGTGTCAACGAACCCCGCACGGCCGCCGAAAAAGGGAAGGCGTACCCGGCGATATGCGCCGGGCGGAGTTCGTCGAAAGGCTGTGCCCGTGCAGAAGACCCTGGTCCGTCGCCTCGCCACCCTCGCGCTGATCCCCGCCGCAGCACTGATCGGCCTGGTCACCGTCGCAGCGCCGGCACAGGCCGCGGTCGTGTCCACCTCGACGCTGCAGACGCAGGTCGTGGCCCTGTCGAACCAGGCGCGGGTCAAGGCCGGCTGCAAGGCACTGAAGGTCAACGCGGCGCTGCTCTGGGCCGCCCGCGGGCACAGCAAGTACATGGCGACCACCGGCCGGTTCAGCCACACCGGCTCGCGGAACTCCACGTTCATCGCCCGCGCCCGTGCCGCCGGCTACACCGCCGCGCGCAGCGAGAACATCGCCTGGGGCTACCGCAGCGCCCGCGAAGTCGTCAACGCCTGGCTGAAGTCCCCGGGCCACCGCCGCAACCTGCTCGACTGCCGCGCCAAGGCCTTCGCCGTCGGCGTCATCAACTCCACCAACGGCACCCCGTACTACACCCAGGACTTCGGCAGCCGCTGATGTTTCCACACCCGAAGACCGGTGGCATGCCCGTATGCCAGCCGGTCTATTTCTCGTGCGGGTGACGACGAAGGCGACCGCATCATCAGCGTGCCAGCACCCGCATTCCTTCGCCACGTGCCGCGCATTCGCCGCCGACATCCTGTTCAACGTCGACCTGCGCTGCCACCGCCACAGGCGGCGAGCCGGGCCGGCGGCGCCGACCAGGTGGCCCGCCGCCGTCCGAGGTTGGGGTTCGCCGCGCCGGCCAACCGACCGGGCCAAAGTATGCCCCGCACTGCCGTGGCTCACATCTTCAGGTGGTAGAAGCGCCAGAATTCGTTGTCGATGGGTAGAGTCTCGGCCGTTCCGAAGCCCGCGTCGAGTGCGTATCGGCGTACGGTGTCGGTGCGCATGACCGCTCCGGTGCCGGCGGCGGGCGGGTCGGTCATGCCGACGGGTAGGCAATGGGTCAGGCTGAAGCCGTAGTAGAGGCGCTCGATGTCGTCGCCCGGTGCGGTGAAGGTGTCCGCGACGCGCTCGTCGACGACGATGACGGATCCGTCGGCGGTGAGTAGGCCGCGGGCCGCCCGGAGCACCCGCGCGGGGTGTGACATGTCGTGGAGTGCTTCGAAGATGGTGACCAGGGTCGTAGCGGCCGCGCAGGTCCGGGTCGGCGGCGTCGGCCACGTGGAAGGTGACGCGGTCGGCTGTGCCACTGCCTTTTTGGTTGCGGAACGCCAGCTCGATGGAGGCCGCGTCGAGGTCGAGGCCGTCGACGAGGACGGTCGGGTACGCCCGGGCGATGGCGATCGTGGAGTGGCCCGCGCCGCAGGCCAGGTCGGCGACGCGGGCCGGCGGGTGGGCCTGGAGTCGTGCGTGGACGTCGGCCACCGCGGGGAGCCATTGGCTGCCGAGGAGGAACGCCGCACGAGCCACCAGGACCGTCTACTCCGGAATCCGAACCCGCGACCGCGACCACATCGACACCCGCACATCCCATCCCGCAGCCGCTGACGGAAGGAAACACGACCGCGAACAGGGATCATCACCCCACGACCGGCCAGACAGAACGACCTCGACGGCGTGTCACGAATTGGAAAGCAGAATCACGTGAGGCCACCTTCAGATTGTGCTCAGCAATTCCTCAGCACTCCGACAAGGATTCCGTGCACCCGGTCGGGAAACTCAGAGGCGTCGGTCGGGGTGCTGCACACAGACCCACGGTCCGGCGTCCAGTTCAGACACCCGAGAGAGTGAGGACACACGAAGATGCGCATCAAGATCGGAACTCCTGCCCCGACCCGCCGTCTGCGCGGCCTGGCGCTGGTCATCGCCACCGGAGCCACCGTGGGTTCGGTTCTGGTCGCGGCCGCCCCGGCGAACGCGAACGCGACCACCAAGAGGGTGGCCGCAGACGGCAACTCCGTCACGTTCACCACCAGTGACAGCAGCCGGGACGTCAGCGGGAGTGTCGAGTTCACGATCGACCGTGACGGCAACTGGAAGATCGACGCCGACGCACGCAACGGGAACCTCGTCGGCCGCAAGGTCCACTGGATCTGCGACCTGACGCTGGGGTCGTCGAACCTGCGCAAGTCGACCGGCACCAAGAAGGTGCCGGGCAAGAAGACCCGCAGCCTCGACGCCGCCGCTTACGAGCCGTTCATCGACGCCAGCTACGACCAGCTCGCCACGGCCGGGCAGGCCGACTGCGACATCGTCATCGGCTGACAGCACGTCGCGCGGACGCACCACGGCGCCCGGCGCCGGGCGGGTGCCAGAGCACGCACCGGACCAGGGTGTGGTGCGGCGATTCACGGCCGCACCACACCTCGAACGCCGAGTACAAGTGCCTGTCGGAGCGGGCTTCCATGGCCACCATGCCGGCAAATGTGCTCGGTGCCGCGCCGGCCCTCATGCGGGGTCAGAGGTTCCTCGAGCACCGACTTGATGTCAGCGGACACCGCGGATGCCGAACATGAGCAACCCGGATGCCACCGCGCACAGGGATCCGAAGAGGAACAGTGCAGGGTAGCCACCGAGCCAGGTGATCAATGCACCTGCCATGGCTACGGCGAGCAGCTGTGGCAGGCCGATAGCCACCTGAAGGATGCCCAGTTCACGACCCTCGCTGTCGGCATCGGGCAGGACCAGGGACATGACCGCCAGGTCGACGGCGAGGTGGGTGCCGATCGAGGCGCCCAGGCAGGCGGCGTAGATCAGCATTCCGTTCCAAGTAGGCATCGCCAGGGGGAACGGTCATCGATATGGCGACGCCGAGGGCGCTCACCTCGACGAACACCTTCCGGCGGTCCACCCTGTCGGCGATCCAGCCCGCCAGGACGGCGACGACCACCCAAACCCCGATGCTCAGGGTCAGCATGGTGGTCACCGCCGCTGCCACGTCACCGCCGGGCACATTCCCGGAGCCTATGGGGTCCTGCAACGTAGAGAAGGTGTATCCGCTGACCACGTAGTAGGACGCGAAGAGCATGAACCGGCTCGCGAAGGCCAACCGGAAGTCGCGGGTGACGAAGGCGGCGAAGAACGACCTCGGCAGCTGTGCGAGACTTCGCCGCTTACCCGCGCCGACCGGCAGATCGCGCGCCGAGCCTTCCCGGGCTCCCAGCAACAGCACCGCAGTCGTGAGCAGCAGAATCCCGGCGATGACGGCGTAGTCGGTCAGAGTTGAGCGCAGCCGATGCGGGACGGCATGGCCGCCGCGGCTACTTTGGTGCCCAACGTTCAAAGACCTTACGAACCTCTTGCTGCCATCTCCGGTCGCCGTCGGTCCAGCCGGACCCCGGCTCGCCCGTCTCCTTGTTGACTACCAATGCAGCAAGGGAAGCCTCGCCCGCCGCGTGGCAGCCTTCCGACACGTCGTCAAGGACATGCCGAAGCTGGTTGCGCAGGATGACCCCCTCCATGCCAAGGGCCATTCCGAGTTCCCCGTAGGTAAGCAGCGTTCGGCGAGTTGCGGCGATGATCAGCGCGGCGCGGGCCTGTGCCGCCCATAGGTCACGTTTCTCAGATGGCATTGGCCGATGATGCCTCACCGGCTCGCGTCGGTACACCGTCGAACGTACGAGGCAGGAAGCCGCCGATTGCCTGGGCAAAGGCGTGCCCATCTGGCTGTGTGCCCCTCGGAGTCGTGGCGTCAACAAGCTTTCGATCGGTGACCTGATCGCCGTGCGCGCCGGCTGGCCCCGGTTACCTGGCAAGACGTTGAGCTGGGCGCCGGTACGGCGCCACCGGGCCTTGACGCAGGTCTATCGAGCGGGTCTGATGATGGGGAGATGTCGCTACCCACGCACACCCCTCGGCACGCTGTCGTCATCGGTGGCAGCCTCGCCGGGCTCTGCGCCGCCCGGGTCCTCGCCGACCACGTCGAGCACGTCACCGTCATCGACCGGGACCACTTTCCCGCCTTGCCGGCCGTCCGCAAGGGGCTACCCCAGGCGCACCACCTGCATGTGCTGATCCCGGCCGGCCAGAACACGCTCGACCAGCTGTTCCCCGGCCTGATCGCCGGGCTGCACGAGCGTGGTGCGGTGCCGGTCGCGGCGCCGACGGAGGTTCTTTACCTCAGCCCCACCGGCTGGCGTGACCAGTTTCCCGCCACTCACCGGCTCGTCGGTGCCAGCCGGGAGCTGATCGACTGGGCGCTGCGCCAGCGTCTGGTGGAGGACGGGCGGGTGCGGTTCCGTACCGGATACGAAGTCGTTGGATTGTTGCCGGCTCAGGGCGCGCAAGCGATCGGGGGCGTGCTGCTGCGCGCCCAGTCCTCCGTTGCGCAGGCCGAGCCGTTTCCCGCGGACCTGGTGGTCGATGCGAGCGGGCGCGCCTCGCATGCCTCGGACTGGCTCGAGCAGCTCGGCTACGGGCGGCCCGAGGAGAGCCGTGTCGAGTCCGGCCTCGCCTATGCCAGCCGCCGCTACTCGCTGCCCGAGGGAGCAACCGGTGGTTGGAAGAACATCCTGCTGATGCCCAAGGCGCCGGACGTCCGGCGGGGCGGGGTGCTCTATCCGATCGAGAACGGCAAGTGGATGGTCACTCTCGGCGGGCTCGGCGGCGACGTCCCGCCCACCGACGAGAACGGCTTCCTGGAGTTCGCGCGTAACCTGCGCAGCCCGGTGCTCTTCGACGCGATCAAGAACGGCACCCCGGATTCCGCGATCCACGGCTACCGGCGGACCGCGAACCACCGGCGGCATTACGAGAGCATGCCGCGCTGGCCGGAGGGTTTCCTGGTGGTCGGTGATGCCGCCTGCACCTTCAACCCCGTGTACGGCCAGGGGATGACGGTCGCCGCCCAGGCCGCGGTGCTGCTCGACAAGCACCTGCGAGCCAACCCGGGCACGTTCGGCCGCGCCGCGCAGGCGGCAGTCGCACGGTGCAGCGAAGCGCCCTGGCAGATCGCCACCGGGGCGGACCTGCGGTACCCGACCACGGTCGGCCCCCGGCCGGGCCGGGCGGCACGGCTGGCCAACTGGTACCTCGACCGCACCTCCGACGTCGCCAACCGCGACGGGTACGTCGCCCGCGTGCTCGCCGACGTGCTGTACCTCGTCGCACCACCGACGGCGCTGTTCCGCCCCGGCGTCGCCCTGCGGGTGTTCCGCGGCAGGCGCAGCCCCGCCTTGCCGGCTCCGGCGGCACCAGCAGTCCCCTGACCTGGGAGAGCCGAGGCCTCATACGGCCGCCGGGCGTTCCAGCTCGATCGGTTGTTCGTCGCGTTCGCGCCGGGCCGCGGTGGACCGGACCCTGCCCTGGCCAGGCGACCGGCCGTGGAACTTCGAGCTGCCCGGCTGCGCGGCGACCTGCACGGTATGAACCGCGCGCGGCGACGGGTCGCCGCACGAAGAGCTGACGGACGGCGTGGTGGCACTCCGCGCGTACGAACTGACCGGTCAAGGACGATCTATGTGGCGGACCCGGATGACACCCTAAAATTCCGACATGTCGGATTCAGGATGGCGTCGCTGTTCCGGATTTCAGGTCTCCTCAGACTTTCCGCAGAAGTCCCTCAAGCGTTACGAGCGCTGATCGCCCAACATTTGGCTGTCCCCATCACGTGGTGTTCAAACAACGTACGTAGAAGGGGTCAAAGGCGGACGTCAGGCACAGATGTGGTTCCAGCGATACGGCGGTGACACCGCCGATCGGCGAGCGCCACACCGTGGTCACCGAAGTAAACCGGATAACGACGATGTGAGGATGTGGGGTCCGAGTTGGTGTGGATCCATCTGCTCGAACGGTGCCCGTGCGCGGTGAACGGATGAGCCTTGTCGACCGTACGCGGGTAGTGCTCGGCCAAGCCGTCGACGTGTACCGCGACACGCCCTACGAACAGCGGCTGGCCGCCATGCGCGACCGGCTCGACGAACCGCTCCGGGTGGCGATCGCCGGCCGGATCAAGGCAGGGAAGTCGACGCTACTCAATGCCCTGGTCGGGGAACGGCTGGCGCCCACCGACGCGGGTGAGTGCACCCGCATCGTCACCTGGTATCAGGACGGGCACACCTATCAGGTCGTGGCCCAGCCGTATCAGGGTCCGCCGCGGCAGGTCCGGTTCAGTCGTGAGGACGCCGCCATCGAATTGGACCTCGGTGACCTCGGTGCGGACGACGTGGCACAACTGGAGGTCAGCTGGCCGTCGCAGGCGCTGCGGGCCATGACGCTGATCGACACTCCGGGTATCGGGTCCCTGTCCGAGCAGATCTCGCAGCGGTCCTGGAGTCTGCTCGTCCCGGATGACGAGGAGACGCCCGCCGACGCTGTCATCTACCTCATGCGCCACCTGCACAGTAACGACGTCGAGTTTCTTCGCGCTTTCCACGATGTGGAGGTGTCCCGACCCAACCCGGTCAACGCCATCGGGATCCTGTCCCGCGCCGACGAGATCGCCGTGGGCCGGCTCGACGCGATGGCGTCGGCGGGCCGGATCGCCGCCCGCCTGAGCACCGACCCGAGCGTCCGGAAGCTGGTGCAGTCTGTCGTTCCTGTGGCTGGTCTGCTCGCCGAGACCGCGGCGACCCTTACCGAGGTGGAGTTCGCCCGGCTGCGCCGGATCTCGGAGCTGCCGCCGGCGGAGGCCGATCAGCTGTTGCTCTCTGCCGACAGGTTCGTCCAGACCATGCCGGAGCTGGGCATGACCTCGATCGAACGGGAGTCATTGCTGGACCGCTTCGGCATGTTCGGGCTGCGCCTGTCCGCAGCTTTGCTGAGGCATGGCACCTGCACCATCTCCACCGAGCTGGCCCGGGAGCTGACCGAGCGCAGCGGACTCGCACAGCTTCGGGAGATCCTCGGATCGCTGTTTCTCGAGCGCCGGGACGTGCTCAAGTCGAGGTCGGCCCTGCTCGCCCTGGCCGAAGTCACCCGCGTGCACGCCCGGCCGGGCAGTGAGATCATCGCCGCAGGGGTGGAGGAGATCATCGCCTCCGCGCACCCGTTCAACGAGCTGAGAGTGCTCTCCGGTCTGCGGGCCGGATGGGTGACCGGAAAGCCAGGCGTCGTAGCCGAACTGGAACAGCTCCTCGGCGGCAGCGGCGCAGCGCCCCATCAGCGACTGCGGCTGCCATCGGAGGCGTCCGGCGCGGAGCTGGAGGCGGCGGCGGACGGGGCACTGGCCCGTTGGCAGCGCCGCGCCGAGAATCCGCTGACCTCGGCGGCGATGGCGGTTGCCGCGCGGGTGGCCGTCCGCTCCTGCGAGGGTTTGATCGCCGGTCGGCACAGCTACGGTACGGCCGATACCAAAGCTCCATAGAAGACTGAGGTGTTGAGCCGGCCGCGGAGCTGACCGTCGCACGACTTGGGTGTTGGCGCCTCGCTACAACGGTCGCGAAGAGCGGGCCCGGCAATCTTGCGCCGGGCCCGCTCGAGTGTCTCTGCTGTCGGCGATCAGTAGCGCTGGATCGGGAAGCAGTTGCCGGTGTGATAGCTGCCGTCGTTGGCCTTGGCCAACTGGTGCCCGTTCTTCGCGATCCGGGCACAGATCTTCTCGGCGTCGGCGACGGCCTCGAAGTCCTCGTCCGAGGTTCGGCGCACCGAGGGCTGCTGGTCCTCGAAGTAGTACGTGCCGTGACTGGTGGCCTGGCTTCCCATCAAATCCTCGTCGGGCCGGGTGCCGTCGCCGCCGTAGAGATGCAGGTGAAAGCCGTTGGAGATGTTCGGCTTGCTGCCGTTCCACTCCGCGTCGAACCACACCGTGAACTTGCCGTCCTGCACGGTCGCCTTGGTGATGCAGACCCAGCGGGTGCTCTTCTTCAACTCCGTGCAATCCTCGTCCGGCGGGACCTCACCGGCGGTAGGCGCGGCGCCGGCCTGCTGCTCCTTCTGCGGCTGCCCCGCTGCCGCGGCGGTGATGTCGGTTCCCTGGCCGCCCGGTTTTTCCTGGCCGTTGCTACCGACCAGGGCCCAGGCTGTCCCGCCGCCGGTCAGCAGGACCACCACGACGGCTGCGGCGGCCAGCAGCGGGCCGCGCCGCCGGGCACCTTTGTCCGCAGTCGACGGTGTCGTGGGCATCTGCCCAGTGGAGTCGGCATCGTGACTCTTCGGAATGCCTGGCACGGCCGCGGCCCCGTAGCCGGTTGGGGGCCAGTTGCGTACAGCCGTTTCCGGCGCAGCCGACGCTCCGGGGCTCGAGAACGTGGGCATCGCGGCGGTCGGCTCGGGTACGACAACCGCGGTCGCGGACCGGGCGGCAGCGGGGCCGGGCTCGGCCTGCGCCGAGCCGAGGCCGGTGATCGCGGTGCTCGCCTGCCACGCGGCACCGAGTGCGACCGCGTGCTTGGGATGGGCGTCCACTGCCACCGGGCGGCCCAGCTCCGAACCGACCAGCTGAGCCACGAGCGGTATCCGCGACGAGCCACCGACCAGCAGGACCGAGTGCAGATCCTGCGGTTCCACCCCCGCGGAACGGACGGCTCGCCGCAACGCCTCGATCGAGCCGTGCAGCGCCGGACGGAGCATGGCTTCCAGTTCGGCGCGGGTCAGCCGGATCTCGGTGTTGATGTTCGGCAGCATCACCGGGATCGCGGCGTCGGTGTCGGCGGAGAGCGCCTCCTTGGCCTGCACACATTCCTCACGCAGCCGGGCGACCGCGGCGATCACCGCTGGGTCGTCCTCGTCCAGCTCCGCCAGTTTGTCGCCGATGGCCGCGGCGACGTGGCCGAAGATCGCGGCGTCGAAGTCGATGCCACCGAGCCGCTCGATCCCCTCCGGCGCGCCGATCAGGTCGAAGCCGCTCGACGTCTTGCGCAGCACGGCCGCGTCGAACGTCCCGCCGCCGAGGTCGTAGACGGCGACCACCGCACCGGGCTCCAGGCGCTGCTGGTGCGCGTAGAACACCGCCGCCGCCTCCGGCTCGGTGGTGAAGTGGACCGGCTGGTCGATGCCGGCCAACCGGACCGCCTGATGCATGAGGTCCATTTTGTATGGTCCCCAGTTCGCCGGGCGGGAGACGCAGATCGAGGCGGGCTCGCCGCCCTCGCGCGACACCACCTCGTCGACGGCCGTCCGCAGCATGCGGGCCATCAGCGCCTCCGCCGAGTACGGCACCCCGCCGAGCAGAATCGGGACGGAGTCGCCGAGGCGTCGCTTGAACTCCCGGGCCACCCGGTTCGGCTCGCTCAGTCCCCGGCGGTTGGCGCTGTCGCCGGTCAGGAACGTCTCGTCGGCGCGCAGGAGCACCACCGACGGAATCGCCGCCGAGTGGCTGCCCAGCGGGGCGATCTCGGCGCGGCCATCACGCCAGACAGCCGCAGCGGTGTATGTGGTTCCTAGATCGATGCCGAGTGCGTACATCCCAATGCTCCGGAGTTCGTCGAAGGTGAATCGCTGGCGGGTAACGGACTACGGTGATACCCCTGCTTACCTGGTCGACAGGTTCAAGGTCGGCGTGAACGGCCACCTGGCGCTGAGTTCCGCAAGACCATCGAACTTCTCAACGCCATCGTTGAGGATCTGACTGTCAGGACGGACAGGACCGGAAGACTCGCGTACGCCGACGGTGCCGCACCGGGCGATCCACGCCATCGGCACACCGGACGGGTGGGTGGCGAACATCCACGCGGCTTCCCGATCACCGACGACGTCCGAGGCGAGATCGTTCATCGCTTCGATCACGTCGTCCGCCGTCCTTGTCTGTGGTTTGTGGCACCGAGCATCGGCGCCGGGACACGACAAAAGCGTGCCAGCAGGTGCCGGTGCGGGGCATCGGGGTAATCCCCGTCGCTGCCCCGGGGTAGGGAACCCAATGACATAGCGAACCCCGAGCGGCCCAGAGACGACGACCGCGAAAACGGCGATGGGGGGGCGGTTGGGGGAAGTCCCCCTGTCGACACCTATGGCGCTTTTCCTACCGTAGCGACATGGCACCGGCCCGATCCCTCCACGAGATCATCACGGGGTTGACCGGCGAGGCCGGGACCTCGGACGATCTCGCCGCAGCCCTGCACGCCGGTGGCTATCCGGACCTGCCGCAGGACCTTCTGGCCGAGGCCGTGGTCAGCTTCGCCCACACCGCCCCGGCCGAGATCGCCGAGCAGCTGGCACCGTTCGTCATGGCACACGGTCCGATCGCCCACGGCGACACCACGGCGGGCGATATTGGACGGCTGCCCGACCTGCTCGCCGCTGCTCGCGCAGCGGAACCGGACGGGGGTTCGGTCCTGGAGATTCCGGAGATCGATCCGCCGGCCGACACCGGCGACGTCGGCGCGGCGGATCTGCTGGATGAGGAGGGCTCGGCCAGCACGGACGCCCCAGCGGGGCCCTGGTCGGACCTACCGGACACGGCGTTCGGTCACGGCGCCGACCACGATCGGACGGAACCGGCCGATGATGTGGCACTCGATGCCGTGACACCGCCGGCCGGGTATGCCGATGCGCGGCAGCCGTCGGCGCTGGACGATCCGGCGGTGCTGGACGAGGAGCCGGATCCGGGCGCTGATCCGTGGGTGGTGCTCTCGGTTTCCGATGAGGCGCCGGAGATCGACGACATCGACGACATCTGAGCCCACCCGCGGCGGAAGCCCATACGAGTTCGTTGCATGAGTCCGGCCGGGTCAGGAAACCATCGCCGTCGCGTGTTCTCGCAGCTGCCGCAGCCGGTCGAGTTCGGCGGTCAGATCGTGCAGGCGGCTCTCGCGCTCGGACTTGGTGCGCTGCGCCGCCTCCGCCGCGGCGCTGAGCGCTCTGGTGTTGGACTGGGACAGTTCGTCGGCCAGGCCGCTGTAGTGATCGCGCAGCTGACGCTGGATCCGGCGCAGGGTGTCCCGGGAGTCCTTGGTCATCACGAAGCTGACCTCGTCGCAGTAGCGCCGGATAGCGTTGCGGGCCTGGCTCTGCCGGTTCGTCCGTTGCCGCTTCTTCTCCTCGCGCAGGCCCTTGCGGCCCATCACCAGACCGATCCCGACACCGATCGGACCGAGGGCGACGCCGGCCAGCGTGCCGAGCATGGTGAACATCAGCGCGCCGCCGTAGGCGCTCTTGAGTGCGACCATCGCCTGTTTCCCGACTTTCATCTTCGCCAGTTCGATCTTGTGGTCGACCTGGGCGGCGCCGGCCAACGACACCGGGTCGGTGACCGCCACCTGGCGAAGGGCCTGCCCGGCGGCCTCCTGGAAGTGGGTGGCCACGTCGTCGCTGAGACTGATGGACCGGTCCCGGAGCATCATGTAGTTGGCCAGCAGCTCTTCGGAGATCCGGGCCTGCAGCCACCGTTCTGTCTCGTCCCAGACGTCGGCGGGGTCACTTTCCTCGATCTGTGCGTCGGCTTCCTCGATCAGCCGGCGGAACCTGCCGCGTAGGTCGTGGTCGATGTCGGAGCTGAGATCGGCGATGCCGTCGCTGAGGGTCTGCTGCCACTTCGCCGCGGCGGTCTTGAGCGCCTCGACTCGCCGCTTCACCTCGGCGAGGTCGTCCATCACCTTTGCCGCGGCGGCAGGGTCCGCGAGCGCGGCCTGTTCCGCCTCGAACTGGCTTTCGATCTGCTCGCAGACCCCGATGACCTGCGCGCCCGCCTGGGCGGCGGCCCGGGTGGCTGCCCCGCCGGACACCCGCTGGGCGACGAATTTGACCAGGTCGGGGAACCCGGACTCGGCGTTGAGTTGCTTGTCGCCGTCGGCGA
Organism: Actinoplanes sp. ATCC 53533; assembly: GCF_003947245.1. NCBI lineage: Bacteria > Bacillati > Actinomycetota > Actinomycetes > Micromonosporales > Micromonosporaceae > Actinoplanes > Actinoplanes sp. ATCC 53533. Next base: position 26,222 of record NZ_QHHV01000057.1, read on the forward strand.
CGGCACGCCGCCGGATTTCGGAGGAGACGGCAATGATCGGCATGTCGCCCTCGCCGCGTAGGTGTCCCGCGTCGAGGTCACGGATCTTGCGCCAGTGCGGATAGAAGTCGGTTTTGGTGAGGACGCATACTGCTGTGGCGCACACCTCGCGGGCTTGGCGCAGGAACAGCACTTCGCTGTGGGTGAGTTCTTGGGCCGCATCGGTGACGAACAACAGTGCGTCGGCCATGGAGGCCGCAGTCAGGCTGGCGGCCGAGTGCACCGAGCCGAGGCCGCCGACCCCGGGGGTGTCGACGATGACGAGGCCGCTGGAGAGCAGTTGACGCGGCAACCGGACCTCTACCCCGGTGATACCGGCCGCTGTGCCTTCGGTGCCCTTGTCCAGGACGAACTCCCGGATCCGGTCGATCGGCACCGGCTCACGTCGGGGCGGGACCTCATCGAGGAGTAGCTGAGCGGACGGCTCCTTACCGTAGCGGATGTAGGTCGGCAGGGCGGTGGCGACATCGTCGTTCACCGGGCAGATGTCGTGCCCGACCAGCCCGTTCACCAGGGAACTCTTGCCCTGTTTGAATTCGCCAACGACGACGATGTGCACGACCGGGTCGGCTAGGGTGGCGCGGACGACGGCGAGCCGGCCGGCGAGGTCCGCCCGGTCGTAGGCCTCGCAGGCGCGTTGGGCGAGCTCGACGATCCGGGTCGCCTGTTGCAGCGTGCCGTCGGCGTCAGATGTTGCGGTGGTTGTGGTCAACGTCGTTCCTCCCCGTCCCATTGGGGTACGGCGGACCGAAGCCGGTCGGTCGATCGGCCCGAGCACGAGCATGGCGTGGGGGGTTCGCGAACCCCCCACGCCACGATGTCGTCATCCGGCTCGCCGTACGATATTCGCGAAGCTCTGTCCGAGCCTCGGCTCAGGCGCCGAGGCCCGGGTCCGGCTCGGCGTTGTCGCCCGAGTCTTCGATGCTGGTGTCGTTGTTGCTGAACGCGTCCACGTCATTGTTGAGCGAGTCGTCGTTGTTGAACGAGTCGTCAGTGGACTGGTCGTTGAACGAGTCGTTGGTCGACTTGTCGTTGAACGAGTCCTGCGCCGTTGACGCGTCACCGCCGGCGGACAGCGACGAGTCCTGCACATCGTTGGCGTTGACGTTCTGCTGGCTGCCCCCACCGAAGTTGAAGTTGATCGGGCCCAGGGCGCCACCAGCCCCACCACCGGCGTTGCCGCCGACGCCGTCGCCACCTGCCGCGCTCCCGCCGCTCGCGGTGCCGCCGGCCCCGCCGGCCCCGCCGTCACCGCCGTCGCCGTCGCCCTCGCCGCTGCCGCTGCCTTTACCCCGCAGCCCGACCCCGACACCGGCGCCGACACCGACACCGGCCGCGCCGTCGCCGCCGCTGGCGCCGTCGGCGGAGGCCGCACCGCCGGTGCCCCCGGCACCGCCGGTGCCGCCCGCGGTGCCGCCCGCGCCGCCGCTGGTGTCGATGTCGAGCTGAGCGGCCTGGTTGTTGTCCCCGACGACGGCCTTGTCCACGTCATCGCCGACGATGCCGAAGTTGTCGCCCAGGATCGCCTTGTCGACGTCGCCGTCGGCCTGGATGCCCGAGTTGGTGCCGGTGTTGACGACACCGTCGATGTCATCGCCCGCGGTCACCGCGTTGTCGCCGGTGTTACCCACCACGTCGCCGTTCTCCGAGGTGCCGAGGAACGCGCCGTCTCCGGTCGCGCCGAGCACGTCACCGGTGCCGGTGCCGACCACCGAGCCGTCGCCTGCGGTGACCTTGTCTCCGTCGACGAACTCCACCGACGAATTGTCGCCGGTGGCCGCGAACGCATCGTCCCCCGCGGCCACCGAGCCTCCGGTCGCGGCGACCTGGTCCCCATCGCCCTGCTGGGCCACCGCACCGTCGCCGGTAGCGGCGTTGACGTCACCGTCACCGGTGCTGGCGACGTTGCCGTCGCCGGTCTGGTTGAGGTTCGTGGAGTCGATGTCGATGTCACCGAGGACCGCGCCGTCCACGTCCAGGTCCACCGAGTTGTCGATGTCGGTGGAGTTGTCGGTGAAGGTTCGGGAGTTGTCCACGAAGTTCTGGGTCGTGAAAGTCTGTGCGACGTTGCTGACCTGTTGCACGGTCTGCACGGCCGGCCCCGAGGCCGCAGCGCCGCCACCACCGCCGCTGAAACCCCCGCCGCCACCACCGCCACCGCTGAAGCCACCGCCACCACTGCCACCGCTGAAGCCACCGCCGCCACCGCCGCCGCCGAAGCCGCCAGGGCTCTCGCTGCTGCCGAAGGCGGCCTCGTTGACGATCTGGTTGACATCGACCGCGGCGAGCGTCGCGGGGTCGATGTCGTTGGCGGCGAAGGATCCGGCCGGGTCGGCGAGGAATTTCGCGGTTTCTGCTTCGTTGCTGAAGATCTTCTCGAACAGTGTCCGGATGTTCTCGATGATCAGTGGGGTCACTTCTACAGTGGACATTGTTTCTCCTGCTTTGTTATTGGTTGGCCTCAACGGCCGGACACGTAAAAGCTTGCGTGTTGCTGCTGATGCTCCGCATCGGGGCTATCCCCATTCCAGGCGACGGGGATCGGCGATCGGTGGTCGGTCGGGATGGCAGGCTTACGGTTCGGTAGGAAGATGGCTGCGCAGTGCGGCGATCATCTCTGCTCGGCTGCCGGCGCCGAGTTTGGCGCGGATCCGGGCGGCGTGGTGTTCCACCGTCTTCGGTGACACGTAGAGCTGCGATCCGATTTCTCGGTGTGTGCGGCCCGCCAGGATCAGCCGAGCCACCGCCACTTCCCGGTCGGACAAGCCGCCTCGTGCTGCGTCCTGGGCTGACTCGTCCGAAACGAGGTCCACGTAGGACATCTCCCGGGCACGTTCCAACAGACGGCGTGCGGTCGACGGATCGCTGGTCCGGATCGCGGCGTGTCCGAGCAGCCGGGATGATTCCCATGGCAGGCCGACCGCGTCGAGTTCGGCGGCGTCGGCCAGCACGGCGTCCGGGCGTACTTCGCCGGTGAGTGCGGTGGCCCAGCGGGTGGCGGCACGGCACTGGGCCTGCTGCCGGGCGCCCTCCGGATCGAGGCTGCCGAGGTGGCTCGCGGCGACGGCCGAGGCCCTCTGGTCCTCGCCGACGATGGCTATCTGCAACCGGATCCAGCCGAGCGACACCGCCCAGTCGGCCGGCCGGCCGAGCCGGTCGATGAGCGCCTCAAGGTCGTCGAGGATCGGTGTGATTCGCCGGTGCTGGCGTAGCCGCGCGGCTGCGACCAGGATCTCCTCCATCATCTCCAGGTGCACCAGGTCCACCGCGCGCCGGGCAAGGACCGGCTCGGCGTACGCCCACGCCGCGCGGAGCTGAGCGATATCGCCCCGGCGCCGGGCGATCCCGGCGGTGAGACATGCGAACGCCAAACGTTCCCGGCCCGGTAGGGCCGTTCCGGAAAGGCGATCGAGTTCGGCCAGAGCGGTGTCGTATCGGCCGGCCCGCAACCGGGCCCAGGCCAAGAGCATGCGGTGCCGACTCTGTGCGACCGGCCCACCGAGCCCGGCGCTCAACGCCCGCTCCAGGAGACGCTCTGCGGACGCGGTGTCGCCGGCGGTCACCGCGACCAACGCACCAAGCGCGTGTGGCAGATCAGGGACGGGGACCGCCGGCGGGGCCTGTTCGTAGGCTTCCGCCGCCTCGATCAGCAGCGGCAGGGCGATCGTGGGGCGGCCGATCATCAACGCCGCCTCGGCGAGCAGGCGCAACGGCAGTTGGCCCGCACCGGTCGCCGCTGACCGCGCCCGTCCCGGCTGACCGGTCGCCATCAGTGCCGGAACGGCCAGGACCGGACCGGGGTGGTTGGCGCTCAGCAGCGCCTCAGCGGCGCGGCTGGCTCGGCCGTCGTGGGCGGCGGCGGCACCGGCGACCACCATCAGCCGGGCGGCGTCGGCCGGGCACGCGGTTGCGGCGTCCAGATCCACGGGCAGTCCGAGCAGGATGGCAGCCTCGGCCCTCCCGGCGGCCACGGCGGCCGGGGCGGCGCCGGCGTCGAGGGCCTCGGCGTACCAGAACAGGGCGCGGTCGGGCGAGGCGAAGCGGAGTCGGTCGGCGGCCTGCCGGTAGACGCCGGCCGCCGTGGGGGTACGGGCGCGGGCCGCGCGCAGCTGCTCGGCGGCCTGAACCGGGTCCGCGCCGGTGGCCAGCAGGGCCGTCGCCACAGTCTCATGCAGCCGTCGGCGTTCCGGCGGTGACAGGTCGGCGAGGATCGCGCGGGCGGCCGCCGGGATCATCTGTTCGCCGTCGGGCACCAGCAGTCCCTGGTCACGCAGCGAGCGTGTCGCCGCCGCCGCCTGCGCCGGGCCCAGCCCGGCGGCCGCGCAGACGACCTCGTCATCGAGTTCCAGTCCGAGCGCGAGAATCATGGCCAGGTCCGCGGTGTCGCGACCGGGTCCGGCGAGCCGGCGTTGCAGCCGGGCGACCAGTGCGGGCGGCGTGCCGTCGGGGGCTGCGGCCACCGCCTCGGCCAGGGCGGCCAGGCCGGCCGAGGCGGTGTGGACGGCGGCCACGTGCTCGGCCGTCGCCGGCCGGCCGAGCACGGCGGTGACCATCGCGGAAAGGGTGTCGTGGGCGAGCGGGCCGAGGTGCTCGACCGTCCCCACCGCGGCGACCGCCTCGTCGAGGTCGGCCAATTCCGGCCTGTTGATCGTGGGGCGGCGGGTGATCGCCATCGACACCCCGGTGCGGGCAGCGGCGGCCAGCATCAGCAGCGCTTCCGCAGGCAGTCGGTGTGCGTCGTCGACCACGACGATCGCGCCGTCGGTGCGGGCGCGGACCAGGAGCGTGCCCAGCTCGTCGACGGACGTGGCGGCAACCGGGAGGACCGGTCGGCCGGAGGCCGCAGCGACCTCGCCGAGCCGGCGAGTTCGCCCGGCACCGTCCACACCCACCACCACAGTCACCCGTGCGGTTTCCTTTCGTCCTCGTCGTCCTGGCAGTTCATGGCTGGTACCGGAAGGGGGTGCCGCTGTCCTGATGCGCGCAGAGGGGTGGTCACCCGCCGGCGAGGCGGAAGAGCTCCGCGTGGACCTGGCGCTTCGGGACTCCAAGCCGGCGCAGGGTGTCCAGCACGGCCACGGTGAGCGGTGGCGGCCCGCAGATGAAGACGTCGCGCTCGGTGATGTCGGGCACGAGCCTGGCGAGGCTTTCCGGAGCGAACGGGTTGTTGTCCGGTCCGGTGCGGCCGGTCAGCAGGTGCAGCCGGGCGCCGCGGGCCTGAGCGAGGTTGCGCAACTCGCCGCCCAGGACGGCGTTGGCGGCGTCCCGGACGCGGTAGAGGATGACGACGTCGGTCAGGTCCGGGTCTTCCAGCAGGGCACGGATAGGGGTGATACCGATCCCGCCGGCGATCAGCAGGGTCGCCTGCCGGACGCGTTGCGACGCGGTGAGGGCACCGTACGGGCCTTCGGCGAAAACTCGGGTGCCGGCCCGGAGCGCGCGTAGTCCCGCACTGGTGGTGCCGACACCTTTGGCGGTCAGCCGCAGGGAGCGGCCGTCCGGGGCGGCGGACAGGGAGAACGGGTTGACCTGCCACCACGGGTTGTGGCCGGGGAAGCGCCACAGGAAGAACTGCCCGGCGCGGGCGGGCAGCAGGTGCAGGTTCCGGCCGGTGATGTGCACCGAGACCGCGTTATCCGGTTCGGGGACCACCGCGGCGACCTGCAGCCGGTGCCGGGCGTTACGGACCAGCGGGAGGAACAACCGGCCGGTGAGCAGGGCACCGATGGCGAAGGCCCACAGCCCCCACCAGTAGATCTGGGTCAGTGCGTTGGCGGTGAACGCGGTGCCCTCGTACACCTGGTGGATCACGGCGAGCAGGACCACCGCGTAGAGCAGCAGATGGATAGTGTGCCAGACCTCGTACGGCAGGCGTTTACGGGCGGCCTGCACCGAGACCGCGACCACGACGATGATCAGGGCGACGGCGATCATCCCCAGCAGGACCGGCATCTGCTGGGAGAAGACGACCGTCTCGCGCAGGAACGAGACCTTGTCGTAGCGGGCGAAGCCCAGCAACACCACGACCGGGTGCAGCACCGCCAGCCAGAAGATCGCGAACCCGGTCCACCGGTGCCAGACCGTGAGGTGGTCCATGCCGAAACCGCGATCCAGCAACGGCAGCCGGGCGATCAGCAGCAGCTGCACCGTCATCACGAAGGCCAGATACAGCCCGAGAAGACGACCGATCGCACCGAGCGCGTTGTGCGCCGGCGGCCCGGCCAGGAAGAACATCACATGGACTATGACGACGTTGACAAGCAGGAAAGCCGAGGTCACGACGCGCGCGACCCGGGTGGAGTGGAAGGTGGTCGATATCGGTCGCTGGGATACAGCGGTCATCCCGATCTCCTGTCGGTCCGTCATGTCAGAGGGCTGCCGCAGTCCTCGGCACCAGGTCGGCACGCAACACGCGTACGGCGTAGTAGGCACGCGACTTCACGGTGCCGGGTGGGATGCCGATGGCCTCGGCGGCCTCGGCAACGCTGCTGCGCCGGTAGTAGAGCTCGAAGAGCACATCGCGGTGCTCGGCCGTCAGCCGACGCAAGGCGGGTACCAGCGTGGCGTTGGCGATCGCCGCGTCGGCGTGGTCCGGGACCGGGCGTAGCAGGCTGTCCCAGACATCATCGCCGGCGAAATACACCATCCGCCGTCTGCGCATCAGATCGACCGCGATGTTGTGCGCAACCCTGAACAGCCATCCGCGGACCGAACTATCACGACCGGTCAACGACTCCACATTTCGCCAGGCCCGCAACAGCGTCTCCTGCACCACGTCCTCGGCCGTGCTCCGATTTCCGGTTAGCCGTTGCACGTAGGCCCGGATCGGCTCCTGGTGCCGGGCGACCAACGCCGCGTAGGCCTGCTCGGCCGTGCTCGCCCCGCGCCACTCACCCGCACATCCGCCTGCGGTGTTCTGGAACCGCACCTGCCGTTTGCCCTTCATCGCGCCGGCGTCCTCGGCAACGGAGCCCTGGCCCGTTCTCACGTGCGGTGACCTTTCCCTCGGCAGACGGGGCCGTGATGTCAGACCCGGCCATAGCTTCCGGGCCCGGCACGCCCCAGACTTGGGGAAGATCTGAGGGATTGCTGAGGAACTCAGAAAAGGTCCTCACGGACCCTGCTCGGCGGCCTGCCGTCAGAAACCCGACCGCACCGGACCTACTTCTATTGACGACTCCGAGATCCGGAGTCGATACGCTGCGGCGATGGGCTCGGTGACGTATCGCTTCGGAGGGTTTGACCTGGACCCAGGCCTCGGCGAGCTCTGCCACGACCGGCGGCCGATCCGCATCGAGCCCCGGGCTTTTGCCCTGCTCTGCTACCTGGTGGAGCACCGCGACCGAGTTGTATCCAAAAAGGAACTACTGGATACGGTCTGGGACGGCGGGTTCGTCACCGAGGCTGCTCTGACCACCGGGTTGCGCACGGTCCGCCTGGCGATCGGCGACACCGGCCGCCAGCAAGGTTTCATCCGCACCGTACACGGGCGTGGTTACCAGTTCGTAGCCCCGACGACCGAGTCGCCGACCGGATCCGCTGCCGCCGCAGTGGCGGACACGACCGCCGCACCGATCACCACAGTGGCGGCCGACACGGCCGCCGGGTCCCGCGACATCATCCGGTTCTGCCGGACGGCGGACGGCACGCGCATCGCCTGGGCCGCCACCGGCACCGGGCCACCCCTGGTCAAGACCGCCAACTGGTTGAGCCGGATCGACCTGGAACGAACCACGACCCTGTTCACCCACTGGTTCGAAGGCCTGACCCGCGGCCGGCGACTGATCCGTTATGACGAGCGGGGCTCCGGGCTGTCCGACTCAGCGTCGGGTTTCACCCTGGACGAGTGGATGGATGACCTGGACGCCGTGGCCGACGCGGCAGGGCTCGGTCGTTTCCCGCTGCTCGGCGTCTCTCAGGGAGGTCCGCTGGCGGTGGCGTACGCCGCGCGCCGGCCCGAGCGGGTCAGCCGGCTGGTGTTGTGCGCGGCCTTCGCCCGCGGCCGGCTCGCCCGGGCGACCACCGCCGCCGAGCGCGCCGAAGCGGACCTTGACATGAAGCTCACCCTGGCCGGGTGGAACGAACAGAACCGCAGCTACCTTCGGTTCTTCGGCGCCCAGTTCTTCGCCGGCGACGCGCCGCATCGATGGGACGAATTCACCAGCTATCAACACCTGACGGCCTCAGCTGCCAACGGGGCCCGGTTCCTGGAGGAGCAGTCCCGCTTCGACGTCACGGACCTCGCCCGCCGGGTGTCCTGCCCGACGCTGATCGTGCACTCCCGCGACGACCCCCGCATTCCCGTCTCGGAGGCGATCGAACTGGCCGAGCTCATCCCGGACAGCCAACTGGTCCTGCTCGACGGCCGTAACCACCTTCTCACCGCTGACGAGCCGGCGTGGCCCCGGTTCCTGGACGAAATGTATGCCTTCCTGGCAGAGGAGGGTCCCCGCCGCGGTTGAGCCCGGCGGGGCAAGATCAGTAGGCTGCGTCGGTGGCTGGTGAGGCGTTCCGCTTCGGCGAGTACGAGTTGGACGTTGCTGGTCATCGGCTGCGCCGGGGCGGTGAGCCGGTCCATGTGGAACCGCGGGCTTTTGATCTGCTGTGTCACCTGGTGGCGCACCGGGATCGGGTCGTGGGAAAAGACGAGCTGCTCGACACGGTGTGGGGTGACCGTTTCGTCAGTGAAGCCGCGCTCACCACGGCGTTGCGGACCGCTCGCCTCGCGATCGGGGACACCGGCGAGCGTCAACAGCTGATCCGAACCGTGCACCGGCGGGGCTACCAATTCGTGGCCCCGGCCTCGGTGACCCGGCCCGCCCATGCGGCCCGCCCCGGGCGCGGTCCCGGCGTCGACGCGGCAGCGGTACCGATCGGCGCGGGCCGTCAGGTGATCCGGTTCTGTCAGGCCGCCGACGGCACCCGCATCGCCTACGCCACCGTCGGTACCGGCCCGCCACTGCTCAAGGCGGCGAACTGGATGACCCATCTCGACCTGGAGTGGACCACCCCGGTGTGGTCGCATTGGCTCAACGGCCTCGCCCGCGACCGCGAACTGATCCGCTACGACGAGCGGGGGTGCGGCCTGTCGGACTGGGAGGTGCCCAGCTTCACCTTCGACGACTGGGTCGACGACCTGGAAACCATGGTCGAGGCGCTCGGACTCGACCGATTCCCCCTACTCGGTGTCTCGCAAGGCGGCGCGGTGGCGGTGGCGTACGCCGCGCGGCGCCCTGAGCGGGTCAGCCGGTTGATCCTCGCCGGAGCGTACGCCCGGGGCCGGCAGGTCCGGGCCCGCGACGACGCCGAGCGTGACGCGGCCGCTGTCGATCTGGAGTTGGCCCGGGTGGGGTGGGGCAATCAAGATCCCCGTTTTCTCCAGGTCTTCGCCTCTCAGTTCCTGCCCGACGGCACACCGCAGGATTGGCAGGACTTCACCGCGTTTCAGCGGCGGACGACCTCTCCTGCCAACGGCGTCCGGTTCCTGGAGGAGTTCGCCCGGATCGACGTGTCCGACATCGCCCACCGGGTGCAGTGCCCGACGCTGATCCTGCACTCCCGCGACGACGCACGGGTCCCGGCAGCCCAGGCCAGCGAGTTGGCCGCCCTGATCGCGGACAGCCGGCTGGTCCTGCTCGACAGCCGCAATCACCTGCTCACCGCGACCGAACCGGCCTGGGCCGAGTTCCTGTCCCACATCGACGCCTTCCTGGCCGAATGACCCACCCAGGCCCGGCCTCGGGTGGGTCACTCGGCCGGGCGGTTGGCCACCACGGCCGGGGAGCGGCGGGCGGCCAGCAGAACCCGAAGGATCATGGCCGGGGTCATCAGCGTTTCGGGCCGGGCAAGCAGGTTCTGCACCCGCCGCGTCTGGTGGGCCACTGCACCCGAGGTGTGGCAGGCCCGGAACACCATGTCGAGGTAGCGGTTGAACAGGTCGGTACCGGCCGGTTTGGGTCCGCTGGCGCGAGGATCGGCGAAGGCGGCCCGGGCTGCGATCTTCCACGGCACGTCGACCACCTTGGCGGCCCGCCGGTAGAAGGCACGGGCCAGTCTCGGTGAGGTAGGGCCGTGACGCGTGACGGCCCGGTCGAGTGCCTGAGCCTGTAGGGCGGCCGACGACATCCCCTGCGCCTCGAGGGGGTTGAAGCTGCAGATGGCATCACCGAGCACGAGGAACCCCGCCGGGGTCTGCGTCAGTCGTTCGACGTGGCGGCGCTGGCTGGTGGGCATGCGGTGGGTCAGCACCGGTGTCGGTGCCTCGCTCCGGGCCAGGACGTCGGCGATCAGCGGCGACGGCAGGGACCGGGCGAAGCTCTCGTACGCCGCCGGCTCAGTCGGGGACACGTCGTCGTGGAAGGATCCGAGGGTGATGATCCACCGGTCGCCCTCCGCCGGCACCATCATGCCGATCCGATGGTGGTGGGCCGGGTCGTCGACCACGACGGTGAGGGCGCCGGTGAGGTCGTCCGGCCGCCGCGGCACCACGCATGTTCCGCAGGCCACATCGATGCGGACAGCCGATACCGGTGGTGCCGGGAAACCCAGCTCGGCCAGTTGCTCCAGGAAACGGGTGTGCCGGCCGGAGCACGCGACCACCAGGTCGGCCCCGTGCCGCACGCCGTCGACCTGAACACCGACCACCCGGCTGTCCTCAAGGATCAGCCTGTCCACCGCCGTTTCGTCGGTAACCGTCACGTTGGGCCGCTGCCGCAGCAGCCGCCTACGGATGGTGCACTCGAGCAGAGGCCGGCTCATAGACAAGACACGGCAGCCGAGATCGGACGGTACCCGGTGACCACCGCTCTGGTGCCACACCAGCTGGCCGGCGTCCAGGGTGACCGCGCCACCTGCCACCAGTTCGTCCGCGAGGCCCGGGAACCAGCCGTCCAGCAACCGCTGACCGGCGGCCAGCAGGACATGGGCGTGGCGTCCCTGCGGGACACCGCTACGCGCGACCGCGTCCTCGGGCAGGCGGTCCCGCTCCAGGATCCGTACCCGGTCGACGTGGTCGCTCAAGACCCGGGCGGTCAGCAGACCCGCCATGCCCGCGCCCACGACGATCGCACTCGTGCCCTCACGCCTGCTCATCCTCGCCCGCCTTCCGACTCACACACCCGGCCTGCCACGGGCTAGAACGTGGCCGAGGCCAACGCTGGTTTGAAGGCCGCCTCGGGTTCGAGTACGCCCGCTGTCAGCGCGTCGGCGTACAGCGCGCCGATCTCGGCGGCGTACTTCTGCGCGATCGGCTTGCGGCGCAGCTTCGAGGTCAGCGTGAGCTCGTCCCCGCCCGGCTCCCAGAAGACCGGCAGGAGCCGGAACCGCTTAATCTGCTCGGACCGAGACAGTCTGGCGTTGCCGTCGGCGACCCCCACCCTTACCCGGCGAACCACGTCCGCCACGGCGGCGAGGACCGCCGCCGAGGCATCCGCGAGCCCGTGCCGGGCGGCGTAGACAGCCGCGGCGTCGGCGTCCAGCACGACCAACGCGGTGTTGTACGACCGCCCGTCCCCGACGACGGCGATGCCACCGATCAGGGGGCATGCGGCCTTCATAACGTTCTCGATGTGTGCCGGCGACATGTTCTTGCCGGCCGCGTTGATGATGAGCTCCTTCTTCCGGTCGACGACGGTGAGGTAGCCGTCGCCGTCCACGGTCATCACATCGCCGGTGTACAGCCAGCCGTGGCCGTCGATCGCCTCGGCGGTCTTCGCCGGTTCCCCGCGGTAGCCCTTCATCACCAGCGGCCCGCGCACCAGGAACTCACCGTCCTCGGCGATCCTGCCCTCCATCCCGGGCAGCAGCCTGCCCACTGTGCCCAGCCGGTGCTCGGCCGGCGACACCACCGTGGCGACACAGCTCAGCTCCGACATCCCCCAGACCTCGCAGATCGGGACACCCAGCCCGCTGAAGAAGGCCAGGACCTCCTTCGGGATCGGTGCCGCACCGGAAACCGCCCACCGCAACTGATCCAACCCCAGCTTGGCGCGCAGCGGGGACAGGACCACCGCGTCGGCCTTGGCGTACTCGGCGGCCACCTCCGTAGGCAACAGTGATCCGGACATGTCGGCTTCGGCCTTGCGTGCCGCGACGCCCAGCGCCCACTGCAGCCCTTGCCGCCTGGTCTCGTCCGGCTCGGCCGCCACGGCCGCGAGGATGCCCGCCTTGAGTTTCTCCCACACCCGGGGCACGGAGGCCCAGATCGTGGGCCGGCAGTCGGCCAGCGCCGCGGCGATCTGCCGGGCGTCGGGGACCACGGTGATCTGCGTGCCCATCGTCTCGTGGAAATACAGCGCCGCCACCCGGTCGGCGATGTGCGCGCTCGGCAGAAAAGAGGTGGTCCGGTCGCCGAACTCCACCGGCAGCACGTCGGCGACGGCGTACACCTCGAACAGCAGGTTCTCGTGGGTCATCTCGACGCCCTTGGGTTCGCCGGTCGTGCCCGAGGTGTAGATCAGCGTCAACACGTCATCCGGCTTCACGGCCCGCCACGTCGCGTCGAAGTCGAAGTCCGGCGAGCCGCCGCCGACCAGCTCCGCCACAGTCATGGCGCCCTCGGGTGCGCCGTCGACGCACACCACGAACTCGACGGCGGCCCCGGATCGCCGGATCAGTTCGACGTACTGCTGCTCGCACATCACCACCTTCGCGCCGGCGTTGGCCAGCACATGAGCCAACTGCTCGGCCGCGAGGGTGTTGTAGACCGAGAACGACGTGGCCCCGAGATGCTGCGCCCCGACCTCCAGCGGATAGAACTCCACCCGGTTGGCCATCATCAGCGCGACCGTGTCGCCCCGGCCGACCCCCAGCGCGCTCAACCCCGCGGCGACCGCACGAACCTCATCCGCGTACTGGCGCCACGTCAGCGCTCGGGTGCCCCCGATGGTGCGCAGCGCCACCGCGTCCGGAGCCACGGCCGCGGTCCGCTGAAACGCCTCACAAAACGTCCCGGGTCTTCCCCCATCGGTCATCGGGCGATTCTCAGGTCCGGCCGTGCTGTCTCCCATGACGATCGCGGTGTCGCCGCTGTGCGTGCTCATGCTCGATCCATCCTCCGATTCGGCCCGGACCGGTAGCGGGCCGGGACCGTACGAACACTCGTCCACTCGTGAGGCCACCGCTTGGTCGAAGTCTGAGGATTCCCTGAGGAAGTATCGAGATCCGGATCTTCCGGGCCAGGCGCCGCGGGCCGGCTCACTCCCTGCTGCCGGCGGAGACCCGAGTTGGACGGCCCAGGGCGGCGGAAAAGGGCGACGGACCCCAGGACCGTCCGGTCGGCCGGGTATCGGAGGCTGCCTCGGCCAGCTACCCCTGACCGCCTGACCCGTACGACCTGCCCCTCCCAGCAGAAGACCGTTCCGGCATCAGGAGAACCGGCGCCCGCAGCGACACGCGCCACCCTTTGAACAACGTCCTTCTTGGACACAATCCGGTCGCGGTGCTCCACCGATGGCAGAGCAGGTCATATGCTCAAGGCTCGATGTGGACCGATGGGCCGAACATGGGCGGGCGACCAGAATGGGTCTGGCCTCCATCCCGCCGCTCCGCTCGCCGCCCGCGCGTGTCGGAATCAGGTGACCGGCGAGTGTCGGGACGCTAACTCACCGAGTTCGGTCACCGCGCGGTCGAGCACCGCCGGCCCGCCCAGCTGCGCCGCTTCGTTGCGCACATGCTGCAGCTCGTCCTCGTCAATGATCTCCTCCACACGCACAAACGATCGTGTGCTGTATCGGGCGATCTCCGGGCTGACGGCGGCAGCCGCGGGGATGGCGTCGGCAACGACCAGCAGCAGGGCCGCGGTTGACGGGCGGCCGGCCGAGGCGAGCAGCTCGGCCGCGTTGCGGGCGGTGGTCCATAGCTGAGTCATCTGCCCGGTGCGCCGCCAGAACTCAATGAGGTACGCGAAGCCGTCGGCCGCACCCGCCGCGTCCCCGGTCCGTGCCTGTGCCGACGCCAGGGACACCCGGGCCACCCCCTCGACGAAGCTGCAGCCCACCGAGACGGCCTCTCGGATGGCGGCCGAGTAGCACGCGATCGCCTGCGTCGGTGGCAGCAGCTCACCCTCGACGTAGGCGACGAAGGCGCGGTGCGATCCGCATCGAGAGGTCACCCGCGCCCGGTCCAGCAGCAGACGGGCCGATGCACGGTCACCGTCGTACGCCGCGGCGAGCGCGGCGGAGCCGACGAACGTCGCCTCGTCGGGGCTGGGTGTCACGGCGGCGCGCAGCCAGTACTCGCGAGCCGTGCCGAAGTCACCACGAAAGTGCGCGACAACCCCGAGCACGCTGCAACCGCGGATCTCGTCGCCCGTGTCGATCGCCTCGCGGGCGAGCCGTTCGGCCTCGTCCAACTCGCCGGTGAGACGCGCGGCTTCCGCCGCAGCGGCGAGTACGGCCGGGCGAGCTGGATGACCGACGATCGTCGAGTCGGCGGCGAGCTCCGCCGCCCAGGACCAGATTTCGGGTAGATCGCGCCACGTGGACGCCTGGTTCACGCCGAGCGTGATCGCCACCCGGTCGTCGAAGGACGCGAGGCCGCGCGCGGCGCGCAGATTGTCGAGCTCGGCCCGCAGCCTCCGATCGACGCGCGCCTCCTCGGCCCCTGACATCCGGGTGCCGATCTCCTCGGCGACGACGCGGCACCGGGACACGAACCGCGCGGACGCTTCGTCGCGCTCGGCGAGGAGATCGATCTCGTCGTGAAGGAATGCACGGACTGTGAACAGCAGCCGGAAGCGACCCGCGACCGCGTCCGCGACCAGCAGCGACGCGTCCACGAGCCGGTGCAACAGGTCCAGGGGGTCGTCGGGCAGCCCGACGCTCAATGCTTCGACGGTGGCGACGTCCACCCCGCCGGCGAAGGGCGCGATCGCGCGCAGGAGGGCCTGCTGGTCGGGTGTGAGCAGGCGATATGACGACGCGATCGTCGCCCGCAAGGTCCGCTGTCGCTGGGCCTCCGGGCCCTCGAGCCCGGTCGCGAGGTCGAGGGCCCGGTCCAGGCGGGTGAGCACATCGCGCATCGGCATCAGTCCCACCTGTCTGGCTGCCAGCTCTATGCCGAGGGGCAGACCGTCGAGGCGTTGCAGGATCTCGACAAGATCGGCCGCTTCCTCGGCAGCCAGCTCATAGGACGGCCGGCGCCGGCGAGCGTGCTCCACGAAGGCGCGCACGCTCGGCATGCGACGCAACGCGTCGAGGTCGGTCGCATCGCGAGGAACCGGGAGTGTCTGCAGCCGCACGACGTACTCCCCAGGCACCTGCAGCGTCACGCGCGAGGTGGCCAGCACGCGCACGCCCGGCGACGAGCGGCGGACGGCAACCACCAGATCGCGACAGGCGGCGGCGACGTGTTCACAGTTGTCCAGCACAAGGAACAGCGACCGGTCCGCCAGCGCGGTCGCAATGTGGGCCGGGTGGACCTCGCCGGTCATCCGTAGCCCGAGCGCGGACGCCACCGCTTGGCAGACGTGCTCGGCCCGGTCGACCACGGCCAGCGGTACGACCACCGCCTCATCGACGTCGGACGCGATGTCGAGCCCCAACCGGGTCTTGCCAACCCCGCCCGCGCCAGTGAGGATCACCACCGCGTGATCGGCGAGCAGTCGAAGCACCTCCTCGCGCTCGTGCTGTCGACCAACCATCGGACCGCTCGGTCTGGCGACACGCGCGGCGACCGCGAGGCGCCCGAGGGAGCCGGCCGCGACCCGCTTCTCCAACTCGGCCAGTGCCGGCGTCGGGTCCAGCCCCGTCTGGTGGACCAGCCGGCGGCGGAACGCCTGGGCCGCCGCCATCGCCTCCGCTGCGCGGCCCTCGGCCGCCAGCGCCCGGATCTGCAGGAGCGTAGTCCGCTCACGCAGCGGCGCGGCCATTGCCGCGGCGGCGGCGTCCACGGCGACATGCTCACCTGTGGCCAGGCGTCGCTCCAGGAACTCGTCGATCAGCTCCAGCTCCAGCCCGCCGAGCCGGACCGATTCCCTCGCCAGCTCGGGCAGCGAGCGGAACTCTTCCAAGGCGGGCCCGCGCCACAGCGACAGCGCCGCCCCAGGGTCGTCGGGAGCCAGGCGGTGTACGGCATCGACATCGAGCTCCCACGGCTCCAGGTGGAGGCGGTAGCCGTTGGCCCGCCGTTCCAGCCGCCCTGCCAACAGACCGAGGTGACCGCGCACACGAGAGATGTGGTTGTAGAGCGCCTGCACCGCGTTGTCGGGCGGGTCGTCAGGCCACAACGCTTCGATCAGCCGCTGGACCCCCACCGTCCGCCCGGCTTCGAGAGCGAGCAGCGCCAGCAGGGCTCGCCGCCGACTGCCGGGGACGTCGACGGTCCGGCCCTCGACAATGACGGCCAGCGGACCGAGGAGGTCAACGCGCAACGGGAGCCGGGATCGGTCCATTCCCGCACTGTGCCGCAGCGCGGACGCGAAGTCACGCGGTTCGCAGCGGCGCGGCGTAGGCCTCCTGTGACACCCAGGTGCGGAAGCGATCCAGCCCCACCGCCTCAACGAGGCCGCCGGTCTGTGACCACTGGCGAAGCAGTGCCTCGACCTTGCGATCCAGAAGCTCGTCGTCAAGCTCAAGCAGCAGCGCGAGCTCATCGTCAGCACACACCCGTGGACGACCGAGTTCGAAGACGTTGAAATTCTCGTCCAGGTCCGCGTCGAGCGGCTCCGGCCGTGCGACCGGATGCAGCAGCAACGGTGTCTCGCGGGCGCCGAGGATGGCCAGGTCGGTCCACCCGTTCACCGCCCGGTGGTCGGGGTGCCCCGTGAACCCGTCCGGGCCGAAGGTGACCACCGTGTCGGGCCGCACGTCGTCGAGCAGACGGCCCAGCCGGTTTGCGGCCTCGGCCGGGTCCACCGAGGCGCAGGCGCCGTCGTCGTACTCCAGCCAGTGGTGCTCGGTCACTCCGAGCACTGCCAGGGCGGCCTCCAACTCGGTGCAGCGCACGTCAGCATCACCGCCGGCAGCGCCGCGGGTAGCCGTCACGCACACGACACGGTGACCGGCCGCCGTCAGCGCCGCCGACAGCCCGCCGGCCAGATAGGTCTCGTCGTCCGGATGAGCCCAAACCATCAGGACCGTTCCCAAATGTTCCATGGTCACGAGGATCCCCGCGACAGCTGTCACGACGCTGTCACCGCAAGGACAGGGCCGTGGGATCGGCCTCCTCCACACTCGTCAACAGCGCAACCGGGCGCCCCGACGAAGGGCAACAACGCATCATGACTGCACAGCTCGACGCACCCGTCCTGGACTCCGGCCGGCTTGAGCAGTTCGCCGGCAAGGTCGCCGGCGACCAGGCGGCAGCGTACAACGCGATCCTGGTCTACCTCGGCGACCGGCTGGGGATCTGGCGATCACTCGCGACGCTCGGCACGACCACCGTGGCCCAGCTCGCCGAGCACGCCGGCGTCGCTCCGCGATACCTGCAGGAGTGGCTGGCCGCCCAGGCCGCCAACGGCTACGTGACCTATGACGCCGCCGGGAACACGTTCACCTTCTCGCCCGAGGCGGCCTCCTGCCTCGCCGAGGAGGAGAGCCCCACCGCGCTCATGTCCGGCTTCGAGCTCATCGCCGCGGTGTGGGCCGACAGCGACAAGCTCGCGAACGTCTACACGACCGGCGAAGGGCTCGGCTGGCACGAGCACGACCCCCGCTTGTTCACCGCCGTCGCTCGCTTCTACGGAACGATGTACCGCAACTCGATGCTCAGCGAGTGGTTCTCCGCGGTGGACGGATTGATCGAGCAGCTCGAGACCGGCATCCGTGTCCTCGACGTCGGCTGCGGTCTGGGCGTCCCGACCATCCTCCTGGCGGAGGCCTTCCCGAACTCCACATTCGTCGGCTTCGACTACCACCAGGACTCGATCCGGCAGGCTGTCGCTGCGGCGGCGGAGGCCGGAGTCTCCGACCGCGTGGAGTTCCTCGTCGGTGACGCGACGTCGTATGACGGCGTGTACGACCTCGTCCTGTTCTTCGACGCGGTTCACGACTTCGGCGACCCCGTCGGCGCCCTCGCGCATGCCCGGAGCGTACTGGCACCCGGTGGCCGGGTCGTGGCAATCGAGCCCTATGCCGAGGACACGCTCGAGGCGAATCTGGCCAACCCGATCGCTCCCGTGTTCTACGTCGGCAGCTCGGCGCTGTGCGTCCCACACAGCATCTCCGACGGCGGCGCGGCGTTCGGCGCCCAAGCCGGCCCAGTCCGTCTCACCCACGCGTTCCGCGACGCCGGCTTCACGTCCGCGCAGGTCGCCGCGTCGACGATGACCAACCTCGTCATCGAGGCCCGCGCCTGACCCTGGCGACTCACCACCACATCACCGGGTGAGCAACCGCATCACGAGGCCGGTCGATGAGCGACCCTAGGCCAGGTACCGAACAGGACCCGCTGCCGACGCAAAGCCGGCAAAGTCGAGAGCCTGCAGCGGCGTGAAACATCAACGGCGGCAACGGTTCTGCACAGAGGGCCCACGTCGGCCCCGAGGCTGCGGCTGTCCGACGGCATCCTGCTGGACGTCGCCTGTGAGAAGACCGGGTGGCCGCGCGGGAGGTGCGCGACGCGACCGGCCGGTGAGGGAATGCGAGCCGGCAACAAAAGCCCTGCGATCGAAATCGCCGGGGTGGTGTGATCGACAACGAAGGAGTTCACGATGACCACAACGCTCGAGCCGGCCAGCCGCCACTCCGACCTGCTGGCCACCCCGACCCCCGGCCTACCTGCCGAAGCTTTCGCCGAGCGGCTGCTCGCCGCCACCCTCGGCACGATGGAGATGTACGCCGTCTACTTCGGCGACCAGCTGGGATGGTACCGCGCGCTGCACGAGCGGGGCCCGCTCATCTCGACCGAACTGGCCCACGCCACCGGCACCGCGGAGCGCTACGCCCGGGAGTGGCTGGAGCACCAAGCCGCCAACGGCTACCTGACCGTCGACGACGCAGCCGACGCACCGCAGGAGCGACGGTTCCGGCTACCGGCCGCGCACGCCGAGGTGCTCCTCGACGGCGACAGCCTCGCCCACCTCGCCCCCCTGGCCCGGATGGTCGCGGCCAGCGGCCTCCACCTCGACGACATCCTTGAGGCGTACCGCACCGGCGCCGGCGTGAGCTGGCAGCGGCTGGGCAACAACGCCCGCGAGGGCCAGTCCGCGATCAACCGGCCGCTGTTCCTCCACGCCCTCGCGCAGCAGGTGCTCCCCGGCGTCGCCGACCTCGACGCGCGCCTACGGTCCGGCGCCCGGGTCGCGGACGTGGGGTGCGGCGAGGGATGGTCCTCGATCGGTATCGCGACGGGCTACCCCCACGTCACGGTGGACGGCTATGACGTCGACGCGACGTCCGTCGACGCCGCCCGCCGGCACGCCGTCGGCTCGGACGCCGCCGACCGCGTGACGTTCACGCTGCAGGACGTCGCTGCCCGGCCGCTCGGCGACGGGACACCGTACGACGCGGTGTTCGCGTTCGAGTGCGTGCACGACCTCTCCGACCCGGTCGGCTTCCTCCGGACCGTGCGCGGCGCGGTAGCCGACGACGGGTTCGTCGTCGTGATGGACGAGCTCACCGAGGAACGGTTCACCGCGCCGGCCGGGCCTTGGGAGCGAGTGCTCTACGGCTTCTCGATCACGACCTGCCTGGTCGACGGCATGGCCCACAAGGACAGCGCCGGCACCGGAACCGTCATGCGGCCGGAGACACTGCGCCGGTACGCCCTCGAGGCAGGGTTCAGCGAGATCGAGATCCTGCCCTCACCAGCGGAGATCACCTTCCGGTTCTACCGGCTGCACATGTGACGCCGGACCACCTGCGGCGCCTAACCACGCGGCTGTAGTACCGGGCCTTCTATCGGCGGATCGGGGACGTGTTCGTCATCGGTGCGATCGGTCCGGAGGCCGAAGTCAACCAGCGAGGATTCAGGCGGGCGATCACGACAGCCGAGGAGCGCCTCGACGCAGTGAAGGGGTGAAGAGTGATGATGCTGTCTGAGCTGAAGAACGCCTCCCAGGTCGTGGAAGAGGACTACCGCGACGACCCTCAGTTCCGCGCAGAGTGGGACCGCACAGCCTTCGCCCGCGACGTCGTTCTCAGCATCGTCCGTTACCGCACCGAAACGGGCTGACCCCATCGGCGCTGGCTCGCCGTGTCGGCATGACCCAGTCTGCAATCGCGCGCCTGGAGTCCGGTGACCAGCCCCCATCCATCCCGACGGGCATGACCACCTGAAATCGCCTCGCGTAGGCGCCGCTGGCGGTGCGCTACTGGGCCGGTCGGCACTACTGACCCGAGGATCCGGCGTCAGGGGAGTTGTTCGAGGAGCCGGGTGACGTGCCGCTGGACCATTGCGAAGCCGAACTGCTCTGCGATCTTCTGTGCATCGGCCGCCATGGCGCGTGCTCGACCGGGCTCGGCTCCGGAGAGTGCCTGAGCGTAGGCGAGGTGGGTGCGGGCGACGAACAGAGGCGCCCGCAGACGATGGTTGACGGTGAGGGCGAGCTCGTAGGCGGCGGCCGCCTCCTGCGTACGGCCGAGGGTTGCGAGCGTGCGGCCCAGTCCGTAGACGATGGAGCCCTCGGTGGTGGCGCCGGTGCTGGCGATCTGCTCTCGCCATCGGCTGAGCATCGGCAAGATCCGGGAGGCGGGCTCGGGCAGGGCAAGCGTGTGGCAGACCTCGGCCCACAACATCAGGGCCGTCGACCAGAACTGGGGTGCGCCGCCGGCTGAGACGTCGATAGCGTCGGCGAGCGCACGGGCCTCCGCTTCCCGGCCGAGTTCGCACCACACGCTGGCGAGGCCGGCACGGAAAACCTGCAGCTCCGGGTTCTCCTGAAGGACCTGCTCGAGGGCTTCGGCCGTCTCGGCGAGGCGGTCCTGGGCTCGGCGGATCTGAAAGATCTGGCCGGCGTAGCCGAAGAATGCCTCCGGTTGTCCGGTGGCGACACCGAGTTCGAAGCCGGCCTGGGCGATGGACTCGGCCCCTTCCAGGTCGCCATCCAGAAACAGGTGCATCGACTGGGTTTGGGAGGTAGTCCAGCGAACGAACGGCTCCGGGCTGGCCCTGGCGAAGGATTCCAAGATCAGTCTCTCCCGATCCATGGCGTCGCGATCGCCGAGCTGGAGTTCGATCTCGTGCTGGGACATCGCGAGTATGCCGCGTAGCCGCGCGTCGCCGGTCGATTCCGCGGCGGCGAGACCTTCGGGCAGCAACTGCGCCCGCTGACGGAGGACGTCGGGGGTGCGCAGTGCGCTCTGGGCCAGGCTCACCACCTCCGCGATGATGCGGGCCTCGCCGGCCCCACGGGCGAGCGCCATAGCCCGTGCGGCCACTGGTTCGACCTGTTCATCGGGCGCGCCGTGCAGCTCGATGGCGAGAATCGAGTGCAGGAGAGCACCGTCGGGTCCGCCGGGTCGCACCCCTATCGCCCGGCGCAGGATCTCGACCCGCTCGTGGTCGATAGACCCGAACCTGCTGACGTCGCCGCGGTTGTTGGCCAGCGCCGCCCGGACGAGCAGGTCGTCGTGGCGCAGCGCGATGGCGAGCCGGCCGGCGCCGAGGAGCGTTTCGCGATGTGCCGGGTCGCCGGCCTGGCGTTGGGCAGTCCCGAGGCCGACCAGAATTTCGCAGCGCTGTGCCGGGCCGCCGTCGGGAAGGAAGTCGAGGGCCTTGCCGTACCAGGTGACGGCTTCGTCGGGCGCCAGGTGGGACAGCGCATAGTCGCCCGCCGACCGGGCGTACTGCGCGGCCTTTCCGCGGTTGTGCGGGGTGATGGCGTGGATCCAGTGGTGGGCGATCTCGCTGGCGCGTTCGCCCACATCGTCACCGCATCGTCGCTCCAGCGCCACGGCGACGGCCTGATGGCCAAACGCGCGCACCGTCGGGCTCAGCTCCGCGTACAGGGCGTGGGCAACGATGGCATGCGTGAACGCGAACCGCCCACCGGCATCGATGACGAGCGCGTTGGCCACGGCGGGCTCGAGGCGCCCGAACGTTTGGACAGGGTCTTCACCGAGCAACTCGGCGAGCAGGTCGAGCTCGAAGTCACGGCCGACGACCGAAGCCGTATCGAGAACCTTGCGGGTTCCGGGTCCAAGGCGCTGGATGCGGCTGTTGACGACTTCACGCACGCTGACCGGCAGCCCGCGGCTCCCCAGCCGGGTCGGGGCCGCCCAGCGACCATCGGCGCGTTGACTGATGGCTCCGGTCTCCCCGAGATGGCGCAGGATCTCGGTGACGAAGAACGGGTTGCCTTCCGTTTCGGCCCGCAGCAGGTCCCGCAACATAAGCCCATCGCGGTCCATCGCGTGACCCGCGACCCCCTCCAGGAGGCTGAGCAACTCGCTGTCGTCGAGTCCGTCCAGCGCCAACCGGGTGGTGCCCGACTCCCGATGGGTCGCGGACAGCAATCCGGTCAGCGGATGTGACGCGTCGATGTCAGAGTCCCGGAACGTCGCGATCACCAGAACCGGCGTGGCCACCGCCCGCTCGACGAGATGGCGCAGCAGGGCGAGCGTCTGCACGTCCGCCCAATGCAGATCGTCGAGCACCACGAGCGCGGGCTTTCCCTGTGCCGCAACGGCGTCGAGAACGTCGACGACCGAGCTGTAGAGCGCGAAGCGCGCCGAGTCCGAGTCCAGGTCTGCCGCGCCGGCGACACCCATCAGCGGCGCGATTGCCACGTGATGGCCGGCGACGACGTCGGGCAAGTGGCGGTCGAGACTCGTCAGCACCTCGCGCCAGGGCTGATAAGGGACGGACAGTTCCTCGTCGCAGCGCCCGTACACCACCACGGCATCCCGGTGCGCCGAGGCCGCGAACACCGAGCACAATGTCGTCTTCCCGATCCCCGCTTCCCCACTGACCAGCGCGAAGCGACGCTGCTGCGATGCGACCATCTGCTTCCAGAGGTGTTTGAGCACCGTGCGTTCATGCTCCCTGCCGGCGAACCCCAGCCCCGTCGACATCGCCAGCCGTTCCGGCAAGGGTAGGTCACGCTCCGCCACCAGCCCACCCGCCGACTGCTCGACCGTGCCGACGAACTGATAGCCCCGGCGGTGTACGGTCCGGATCAGGCGCTGTTCCTTGCCAGTGTCACCGATCGCCACCCGGACCGAACGCAGCGCCGTGGTGACCGCGGCCTCGCTGACGAAGCGATCACCCCACACCACGTCGAGGAGCTCCTCTTTGGGCACCACCCGATGACGGTTCGTGATCAGGTGGAGGAGGACGCTGAACGCTCGGGGCTCGAGCGGTATCCGCTTACCAACGCGCCGCAGCTCGAAGAGAAGGGTGTGAAGCTCGAATCCGGCGAAACAGTAAGGCGCCCCGTGCACGAGCGCAATCGTACAGCTCGATCATCAGCCGACCTGCCGTAGAAGACGATCCGGTTGGTGCCGAGCCGCTTCTGCGGGTGCCGGGCATCGAGATGAGTTCCGTAGACGTCGTCGTGATCGGCGGTGGCCAGGCCCTGTACCGTGCCAGAACTCGTCGCACATACGGTGAGCTGGGGATTTCCCGGCTCGCGTCGAGGATCATCAGTATGTTGGTTCGACTGGTGTACCTGATGATGATCCGGCTGGTTGGCGCTCGGGGGCTGCTGCTCCGAAGCGACACCGCTCTGCTGGCGGAGGTCCTCGCCCTGCGCCATGAGGTGGCGGTGCTGCGCCGGCAGCTGAACGGCCGGCCCCGGCGGCTGCTGCGCCGCCACTGGACCCACCCACGTAAGGCCGGTCGGCCGTCGGTCAGCGACGAGGTCCGCGACCTTGTCCGGCGCCTCGCCCGGGAGAATCCGCGGTGGGGGCATCGGCGCGTCCAGGGTGAGCTGCTGAGGCTGGGCCATCGGGTCGACGCGGGCACGATCCGGCGCATCCTGTCCACCCGGCGGCTCGGCCCGGCACCCCGTGAACTGGACACCAGTTGGCGGACGTTCCTGCGCGCGCAAGCGCACGGCCTGCTGGCGATCGATTTCTTCCACGTTGACACGATCCTGCTCAAGCGGCTCTACGTCCTGGTGGTGATGGAGGTGGCCACCCGCCGGGTCCACCTGCTCGGGGTCACCGCCAACCCGGACCACGCCTGGGTCGTCCAGCAGGTCCGCGACATGATCATGGATCTCGACGAACGAACCAGCCGGTTCCGGTTTCTGATCCGCGATCGGGACGGCAAGTACACCGCCGCGTTCGATGAGGTCTTCACCACAGAAGGCATCACGGTGGTCAAGATTCCGCCGCGGACTCCGCGAGCGAACTGCTACATCGAACGCTGGGGCCGCAGCCTCCGGGCCGAATGCACCGACCGGTTGCTGATCTACCACGAACGGCACGCCCTCGCAGTGGTGGGCGAGTACGTGGACCACTTCAACAACCACCGCCCCCATCAAGGCCGACAACAGTTGCCACCGAACCACGACCCGGCCGTCGTCATCGCCATGGACACCCCGATACGACGCCGACAACGCCTCGGCGGCGTGATCAACGAGTACCGCCGGGCAGCCTGAAGCGATCTTCAAAGTGTCAGCTCACGGCCACATACAGAGTTTGGCACGGTACACCCTCCGGCGGTATCCGGCGACGGTGCAAGCCGCGCTTCCCGCGCCGTCCACCCGCACCGTGAACTGCCTGCGGCGCCGCGACGCGGACGGCCCGCGTTCCGCGATCATTCGTTGCGCTCAGACCTTGACGGCCGAACTCGCGTCCACGACCGGAAGCAGACTTTTCTAGAGCGTGGACGGTGCGGTCGTGCCGCCGAGCGGCAGCGGACCGAGGCCCAGTTTCCGGTGATCCCAGGACCGGGTGCGTTCCACGTCGAGGCGTACGGCGACGCGCTTGTGCAGCATGAACTCCACCAGCGGGCGGACCTCGTCGTTGTACGGGCCGTGATAGCGCTCCCAAATGTTCACGCCGACCTGCCACAGCGCCGCCGGGTCATCGACGATGGTGGCGTGGCCTTCGAGCGAGACGCCGCGTAGGGCGTCGTAGGTGAGGCCGTCCTCGACGAGCACGGTGGCCCGCGGGTCCCGGCGGAGGTTGCGCGCCTTCTGCGCCTTGGCCTTGGTTTCGAACCAGATGGTGCCGTCGAGGCAGGCGAACCACATCGCGACCGCGTGGGGATGGCCGGTCGGGCCGAGGGTGACCAGCGTGGCAGTGCGCTGGCCGGTCAGGAAGGCGGTCGCTTCGTCGGAGGTCATGGCGACCTGGGATCGCTGGTTGATGCCCACGAGTTGCTCATTTCGCCGTGGTGGGGGTGCTCCCGGACGCCGGTGGGCCGGCAAGGATCGCGGTCACGACGTCGAGAAGATCGTCGACGATGTCCTGCCGTGACCACGTGTCGTTGTCGGCGGACATCAGGGCGCGGGTGCGCTCCACGTCGCCGAGCACGTCGAGGGTGATGCTCATGGCCTGAGTCAGGCGGAAGCCGAGCGTCCGCGGTGCCGTGCCGGGTGTCAGCCGGCCGAGCAGGCGAACGAACTCGGCGTTGCGGTCGAGGAACGTCGTGGAGATCTCCGCGAGGCCGCCGGGCCCGCTGCGGAGCAGACCGCCGAGCAGCCGCAGCCAGTGCTCGCCCCCCGATTCCAGCACGACGACGACCGGCCGCACCAGCGCGCCGGCCAGGTCGTGGAATCCGATCACGTCGGCGTCGGCGAGGCCCTTGACGATCGTGTCTCGCTCGGCGGTCACCTGGTCGATCCGGCTGCGCACCACGGCGGCGAGCAGGGCCTGCTTGGAACCGAAGTGGTAGTGGACCGCGGCGACATTCGTGCCGGCCTGCTGCATCACCGCTCGCAGCGAAACTGCACCGACGCCGTGCTCGGCGAACAGCCGCTCCGCGGCGGCCAGCAGACGGCGTTCGGTAGACCCCTCGACAGCCTCCTGCGCGGTCACGAACGCGAATCTATCACTCGATTGAATCGGTCGATAGATTCAGCTCGCGAAGCGGATGGGCCGTCGTGGCGAGGTCGGCCGCACGATGGGGGTGTGATTCAGTCACTCGGGTCTTGCCCGTCGCGTTGTTGATGGGTCGTGCGGAGCATGGCGCGGTAGATCTGCCCAGCTGTGGGCGGGTCGGGTAAGGGTTGTGCGGCCGGGACGGCGCAGGCCTGCAGGAGGTAGCCGACGAGCCGACGCCAGGTTTCCGGGGCGGCGTCGGCGGTGGCGGCCAGGACGCCGGCGTTGGCCATCAGGAACATCGGCATGTCCTCGGTGACGAAGTCGGCGCGCAGTTTCCCTGCGGCTTTGGCGCGGTCGACCAGGGCGATGAAGTCGGCGTAGGCCCGCGCGCGGTCGGCCTCGAACCGTTTCGCGGTGGGGAAGGTCATGGTCAGCACGGTGGTGAAGCCGCGGTCGCCGGCCTGCATGGCGCAGATCTGCTCGACGAAGTCGCGGAATCCGTGCCACGGGTCGGGGTCGGCCAGCGCCTGCCGTGCGGCGTCGGCGTACGCGGTCATCTTGGTCTCGAAGGTGGCGGCGACGAGGTCGGCGCGGGTCGGATAGCGCCGGTAGAGGGTGCCGACGCCGACGCCGGCGCGGCGGGCGATGTCCTCCATCGGCACGTCGACGCCGAGTTCGGCGAAGGCCAGCCTGGCGGCGGCGATGATGCGCTGGCGGTTGCGTTCGGCGTCGACGCGCAGTCGGGGGCCGTCGGAGGTGGGGGGTGGGGCGGGCGATGTCATGCCCACCACTCTAGCCGATAAGTGGAGGCTGCCGTCCGGTTGCGTGCTACGCTACCGAGCATCAAGTGGAGACATGCTTCCGCTTCTATCGAGGAGACCTCATGCGCGCAATCGCCATTGCTGAACAGGGCTCGAGTCCGGCGCTGACCGACCTGCCCGCCCCCGAGCCGGGCGCCGGTGAGGTGCTGGTCCAGGTACAGGCGTCGTCGCTGAACGGATTCGACACGGCGGTCGCCGCCGGATATCTCGCCGGCATGATGGAGCACCGCTTCCCGGTGGTGCTGGGCAAGGACTTCGCCGGCACGGTCAGCGCGATCGGCGAGGGCGTGACCCGCTTCGCCGTCGGCGATCCGGTGTTCGGCGTGGTGGCCAAGCCGTACCTGGCCGACGGCGGGTTCGGTGAGTTCGTGGTGGTCGGCGATCAGATGGGCATC
This sequence comes from Actinoplanes sp. ATCC 53533, assembly GCF_003947245.1. Lineage (NCBI taxonomy): Bacteria > Bacillati > Actinomycetota > Actinomycetes > Micromonosporales > Micromonosporaceae > Actinoplanes > Actinoplanes sp. ATCC 53533. The sequence goes on from NZ_QHHV01000057.1 coordinate 53,351, forward strand.
GCCGCCCGGCCGGAGGGTGTCGACGTGGCCACCGCGGGTGCGCTGGGCCTGGCCGGCACCGCCGCCCTGGGCGCCCTCGACGCCGTCGCCCCGCAGGCCGGCGAGACGGTGCTGGTCAGCGGCGGAACCGGCGGAGTCGGTGCGATCGCGATCCAGTACGCCGCGGCGACCGGCGCCACGGTCATCGCCACTGCCCGGCCGGGCGCGGAGTCGGACTTCGTCCGCGGGCTGGGCGCCACCGAGGTGGTGGACCGCACCGGGGATGTGGCCGCCCAGGTCCGCGCGATCAGCCCGGACGGGGTCGACGCCGTCCTGCACTTCGCCGGTGATGCCGGGGTTCTCCGCAACGTGCTCACCGGCAAGGGCCGGATGTCCAGCACCCTGAGCCTGGGATCGGACCGGCACCCGGAGACCATTCCGGTCATGGCCAACCCGGCCGCCGCCACCCTCGATCGGCTCGCCGCCGACGTCGCGGCCGGCCGCATCACCGTGCCGGTCAGCCGCACCTACACCCTGGCCGAGGTGCCCGCCGCGCTCGCGGACTTCGCCGCCGGCAAGACCGGCAAGCTCGCCGTCACCGTCGCCTGACCCACTTTCATCCAGGAAGAGACCCGCGCCTCATGAACATGTTCCTGTGGATCGTCCAGGCGATCCTCGCCGCGATGTTCGCCCTCGCCGGCGTGATGAAAGCGACCCAGCCCAAGGAGAAGCTCGCCGCGAACCTGCCGTGGGTCGAGGACTTCTCCGCGTCGACGGTGCGGTTCATCGGCGTCGTGGAGTTCCTCGGCGCGGTCGGGCTGATCCTGCCCGCTGCGACCGGGATCGCGCCGATCCTGACCCCCATCGCAGCGACCGGGCTCGCGCTGACCATGGTCCTCGCCGCCGCCACCCACATCCGCCGCAAGGAGCCGTCCGGGGTCGCGTTCAACGCCGCCCTATTCGCCCTCGCAGTGTTCGTCGCCTGGGGCCGATTCGGCCCGTACGCCTTCTGACCGTCGTTTCACCCTCACCAAAGGAAACCGCATGCCCACCATCGTCATCGTCGGCGCAGGCGCAGGCCTGGGCCTGTCCATCGGTAAGGTCTTCGGCCGCAACGGCTACAACGTCGCGCTTGTCGCCCGGGACCAGACCAAGCTGGACGCGCTGGCCACGCAACTGTGCGAGTACGACATCGAAGCGGCCGGCTTCACCGCCGACCTCATGGACCGCCCGTCCCTGGTGGACGCATTCGACCGCATCAAACAGCGCTTCGGCACCATCGACGTGCTGGAGTACTCCCCCGCACCGCACCGCCCGGTCCCCGGCATCACCATGGCCGGACCGCTGGAGGCCACCGTCGACAACCTCCAACCCCAGATCGATTTCTACCTGCACGGCGCGGTCACCGCCACTCAGCAGGTGCTTCCCGCCATGCGTGAACGCGGCGCCGGCACGCTGCTGTACACCACCGGGGCATCCTCGGTGCAGCCCAACCCGATGATGGGCAACGTCGGCCCGGCCGCCGCCGCTTTGCGTAACTGGGCGCTCAGCCTGCACCAGGCGCTCGACGGCACCGGCGTCTACGTCGCCCACGTGCCGCTCAGCGTCTGGATCGGTGCCGGCGGCCCGGAAACTCAGCCTGACAACATCGCCGAGCTCTACTGGACCCTGCACACCAAGCGCACCGAAGCCGAACACCTCTACACCGCGGCCCCCTGACAACGGGTTCCACTCGCTGTGACGTCGAACGGATCGGGCGAGCCGGAAAACACACCGGCTCGTCCCGCTCGACTTCGCGACACAGGCGGAGCCAGACGGGCGGCCTGCCTCCTCAATCCAGCTCGTTGTCCCTTCTCGGATGGAGGCCCGGCCGTGCTCAACATCGCGGACACCTTGTATCGCTGGTGTCGTGACGCGCGTCCCTTCGCCCTCGCGACGGTCGTCCAGGTGAGCGGCAGCGCACCGCTTCCCCCGGGCACCTCGCTGGCTGTGGACGCCGACGGCGCTGTCGTCGGCAGCATCTCCGGAGGCTGCGTCGAGGGTGCCGTCTACGACCTGTGCCGGCAGGTTCTGGACGAAAGCGGCGCCGCGGTCCGAACCCGATTCGGCTACTCCGACGACGACGCGTTCGCCGTCGGCCTGACCTGCGGCGGCGAGATCGACGTCCTGGTGCAACGCCCGGGCTCCGAGGACCAACACCATCTCGCGGTGGCCTTGCAACACGCGGCACAGGACCGGCCTGTCGCCGTGGCCCAGGTCGTCGACGGCCCCGAGGATCTGCTCGGCCGCACCCTGCATGTCCACGCCGACGCCACCACGTACGCGGGAACGCTGGGCGCCGAGCACCGTGACCAGACGGTTGCCGCACAAGCCCGCGCCCTGCTCCGGGCAGGACACGGTGGCCGCGTCGAAGTCGGCGGGGGCGTCGACACCTGCCCGGAGGCCATCTCCGTCCTCGTCCATGTCGAGGCACCCCACCCTCGGATGCTGATCTTCGGGGCGGTCGACTTCGCCGCCGCGCTCAGCCAGGCCGGCCGTTTCCTCGGCTACCGGGTCACCGTGTGCGACGCCCGCCCGGTCTTCGCCACCGCCGCCCGTTTCCCGCACGCCGACGAGGTCGTGGTCGACTGGCCGCACCGATACCTGGCGGCCACCGACGTGGACGCCCGTACCGCGATCTGTGTGCTCACCCATGACGCCAAGTTCGACATCCCCCTGCTGCGTCTGGCTCTGAGCCTGCCCGTCGGCTACGTCGGTGCGATGGGTTCGCGCCGCACCCACGACGACCGTCTGGACCGGTTGCGTGCCGAGGGCGTCTCGCAGGACCAGCTTGCGTTCCTTCGCTCCCCCATCGGACTGGATCTCGGTGCCCACACCCCGCAGGAGACGGCCGTCTCGATCACCGCGGAGATCATCGCTCATGCTCACCAGGGTTCCGGCCTGCCCCTGTCACGCCGGACCGGACGCCTGCACCACCCTGTTGCGTCCGGCGCGCTTGGCCTGGTAGAGACCGCTGTCGGCACGGCCCAGTAGCTCGCCGATGGAGTCGCCGGCCGCGTCGAGGCAGGCGACGCCGACGCTGATCGTCACCGGCAGCTCGCCGGCTGCGGTCTTGATCGGCTGGTCGCCGATCGCGGCGCGCAGTCGCTCGGCGATGATCATGGCGCCGTCGGCGCCGGTGTCCGGCAGAATGATCGCGAATTCCTCGCCGCCGTAGCGGCCGAGCAGATCACCGGCACGGACCGTGGTGCCCAGCCTGCGGGCGACCGTGGCGATCACCTCGTCGCCGACCGGATGCCCGTGCACGTCGTTGACCTGCTTGAAGTGGTCGATGTCCAGCATCACCGCGGCCAGCGGGCTGGACCGGCGGGCAGCCAGGGCCAGTTCCCGAGTGGCGGCCGTGAAGAAGTGCCGCCGGTTACTCAGACCGGTCAGTCCGTCGGTAGCGGCGAGGTGTTCGACCTGCGCGAACAGGCGGGCGTTCTCGTACGCGGTCATGCCCTGCCCGGCGAGTGCCGCGCTGATCTCGGCTTGGCCGTCGCGGTATCCGGCCGGATGCGGGGCGGCCAACACGAGCACTCCGACGGCCTCCTGTCGGGCGTGCAGCGGCACGGCCAGCCACGGCGTTCCGGTGGCGGTGTCGAACGGTGCGGGCAGTGGCTGGTCCGCCGTGCCGGTGACCGGTGCGGTGGCGGCGAGCAGTGCGGCGAGTTCCGGCTCGCCGACCAGGACGGTCTCGCCCGGCTCGTCCTGCTCGTCCCACACCCGCAGCTTGTCCCCGTCGAGCACGGCGAGCCAGGACCGGGCGGCGGGCAGGGTGCGGCGCGCGGTGGCGTGCAGCCGGTGCAGCACGGTGGTGGGATCCAACGTGCCGGACAGGTACGCGGTGGCGTCGCGCAGCGTTTCGGCGATGTCGCGTTCCCGGCGGGCGGAGCGGACCTCGACGGCCAACTCGGCGGCGCGGGCGGTCTCCAACGCGGTGGCGACATGGGTGGTGATGGCGGCGAGGACCCCGGCGTCGGCGTCGGTGAACATGCCCTTGGCTACTCGGCTGTCCAGATAGACGACGCCCAGCAGGCGGCCGTCCAGCAGCAGCGGGGCGACCATGATGCTGCGCAGGCCGTGCGCCAGCACGCTCTGCGAGCCGAGCGCCAGGCCTTCCTCGGTGCCGGTGACGACCAGGGTTTCGCGGCCGGCGCGGACGCGTTCGACCAGGGTCGAGCCGTATCCGGTCAGGGTCGTCAGGTCCGCGCCGGCGGCGTCGCGGCCCTGGCGCGGCTGCAGCCGGCCGTCGTCGTCGGCGAGGAACAGGTAGGCGCGTTCGGCGCCGAGCAGGCGGATGACCTCGTCGAGGGCGACCCGGGTGAGTTCGGCCGGGTCGAGGATCCGGGCGGCGGCGACGCTGAGTCGTTCGACGGCGGCCAGGCGCTGCCGGTCGACGCTGTGCGTGCCGCTGGAGACGACCTGGGCGGTGCGGCTCAGGCCGGTGGTGCAGAGGCCGAAGGCGGACCGGATCCAGTTCGCGCGGTGCGGCCAGCCGTGCTGGTCGGCCACTGCCAGCGCGGTGGCGGCCTGCGCGGCCGCGTCCTGCGGCCGGCCGAGCGCGGCGAGGGCCCGGGCCCGCAGCCGGGCCGCTTCGTAGGTGACCAGCGGCGCGTCGGCGTCGTGCAGCGCGCGTTCGGCGGCACCCAGGGCTGCGAGTGCACCCTGGTGGTCGCCGTGCAGGTGCTTGAGGTAGGTCCGGACAACGGCGTGGTGCGCCGCCATCGTTCCCCTGCCCCTGGTGGCGCGGCGCAGATCCCGCTCGGCCCGCTCGAACGCCGCGAGCGCCTCCGGCCGCCGGTCCACGGGCGCGGCGAGGCACTGCTCGATGCGGCCATAGGCGATCGTCGTGAAGACGCAGCGACGAGACAGTGGCATGGTCACGGGTTTGACCCGCATCGCGGCGAGGTCGTCCGCTGCACGGTCGAAGGCGGCGAAGTCGCGCTGCTCGACGGCGGCGAGGGCGGCCGCGTGCAGGCGGGTGTGCCGGTCGCCGCGGTTGGTGAAGCGAGGGGTCTGCGTGTCGCTGCGTCGCTGCAGGGTGTCCGCTTCGGCGACCCGGCCGCGGGCGGCTGCTGCCGCCATGCCCCACACTGCGACGGAGTGCTCGGCCAGGTCAGCCTCGGCGACCCGGCGGCTGCCCTCCTCGTACAGCAGGTATGCGTCCTCGGCGAACCCGGCGTCGAGCAGCATGAACACGCCGCCTTCGAGCATCTTGAGGTACCTGCCGGTGTCGACCACCCGGGACCGGTCGAAGACGGCCGACACGATGTGCCGCGCGCCGGCTGTGCCGAGTATGGCGGACATACCGCGACGCACCCAGTCGACGTATTCGGTCAGGGCGGGCTCGCCTACCTGGGCGCAAGCCTGACGGGCCAGCAGGTAGGAGCGTGCGGAAGGCAGCCCCGCCGCCTGCAGTAGGCCGGCCGTGTTACATCGGGCAAGGGTGTACTCGGCGCTGGCCCCGAGCCGGCTCGCCGGGTAGAGCCCTCGCAGGGTCAGCATCGCGCTGCGCAGCGAGTCCATCATGAACAGGGCGGTGATCGCGGCCGTGTTGTGCAGCCCGGATAGAAGCTGGTACCGGGCGCGACGTGCGGGGTCGCCGGTGCCGAATCCGATCCGGGTTCGCTCCACGGCCATGCCGGCGATCACGTTGAGCGCGGTGGAGACGACCAGCAGCGGCGGGTTGGTCGGCAGCCGGTGACCCAACTCGGCGCAGGCCCGGTGGACGGTGGCGGTGGATTCCTCGAGGTCGCCGGCGGCTTGGTGGAGTTCGGCCAGCCGGGCCAGTATCCGGGCCCGGTCGAGCCGGGCCGGGGCGGCGGCCAGTGCACGGGTGAAGGCCTGCTGTGCCTCGGTGAGACGGCCGGCCTGGTAGCAGGCGGCGCCGAGCAGTTCGTCCACTTCGTATCCCGGGGTCTCCGCCTCCGGGCCGGCCCATCGGTTGACTGCTTCCAGGAATTCGACGGCGTCGGCCGGGGCGTGCCGGGCGAGCGCGGACCGGCCCGCAGCGAGGCAGGCGCGGGCGACCCGCTGCGGGGTCCGGTCGGGGTGGCCGGCGAGGTAGTGCCGGGCGATGGCGTGCACCCGGTCCAGGTCGTCGCCGCCGTCGGAGTCCATCGCCTCGGCGAGGCGCTGGTGGGTCTCGCGGCGTTGCGGCTCGTCGAGCTCGGCGAGCAGGGCGGCGCGGATTCCCTCGTGGACGAACGCGAGCAACACGCCGCGGCGCTCCAGCACTCGGCAGCCGATCGCCTCGTTCAGTGCCGTGGTCACCGTCTCGGCGAGTCCGTCGACGGCCTCCAGCGAGCACGGTGTGAAGGCGGGGCCAATCACCGCGGCGACCGCGAGAACGGATCGGCTCGCGGCGCCGAGGCCGTCCATCCGGCGCAGCATCAGGCCGTAGACGTCGTCCGGCAGGGCCACCGCGTCCAGGCCGTCGGCGTCCAGCTGCCACCGACCCCAGTGCGGCGCGAGCAGGCCGGCGTCCACGACCGCCCGCAGGTACTCGACCACCTCGAACGGCGTGACCCCGCCCCGCGACGCCAGGCGCTGCATCAGGTCGTCGGCGACCTCCAGGCCGCGCGCGCAGGACTGTACGAGCCGGTGCACGGAGGCGGGGTCCAGCGCCTCGAGCGCGACCACCGAGGCCGTGTCCAGCCAGCCGGGGCCCGCCACTCGGTCCGGTGCGGTGGCGAGCACGAGCAGCGGTGCGCTGTCCAGCTGTCCCACGAGGTGGGTGAGGACCGCAACGGTGGCCGAATCGGCGAGGTGTGCGTCGTCAAGGCAGACAAGCAGGCCACCGTGATGGCTGCGGGCCAGCGCCAGGAGGAACCCGGCGGCCCCGTGGCTCAGCCGGTTCGGCTCGTCGATGGCCGGGACGGTGCCCGGCGGGCCCGTGAGGGCGGGTGACAGCGCGTCGAGCCCCGGCGTACCGGCCGCGGCGGCACGGAACAGCTCGGCGCGTCGTACCCGGTCGGTCTCCGAGGTCTGCGCATCGCCGGTGAGGTACTGCTCGATCGCAGAGCGGATCGCCGCGAGCGGGGCCTCGCCGGCAGTGCATCGGGCCCGCAGGACAATGCCGCCATCCCGGCCGGCGGCCGCGACGAGTTCCTGTGCCATCCGCGTCTTGCCCGCGCCAGGTCCGCCGGTCACCAGGGCGACGCCGCCGTGCCCGGACTGGGCCCGGTTCCAGGAGGCGCGCAGTTCGGCGAGCTGCTTGTCGCGCCCGACCAGGGGCTCCGGGTGATCCAAGGCCGGCTCCGGCCGGTCGGCCGGATCGATCAGCAGGGTCAGGTCGGCGGCGAGGGCACCCGCCTCGGGGTAGCGGTCGTCCGGATCCTTGGCCAGTAGCCTCGCCACGATGGCACCGAGCTGTGCGGGCGCGTCCGGTAGGTGGTCGGCCAGCGGCGGGGCGGGCGTGACGGCGTGCATCTGCAGCAGCGTGCCGGTGTCCTCGGCGACGAACGGCGGGCGCCCGGTCAGGCATTCGAACAGCACGGCGCCCAGCGCGTACAGGTCGGACCGGCCGTCCACCGGCCGTTTGATCATGCCGCTCTGCTCGGGCGCCGCGTAGAGGAAGGTTCCGCCGGCCAGGTCGCCGCCGCCGTCGCGGTCGGCCCGCGTCGCCATCCCGAAGTCGATCAGCCGGGCACGGCCGCCCGGCTCGAGCATGATGTTCTGTGGTTTGACGTCGCGGTGCACCAGCCCGGCCCGGTGCACCGCGGCCAGCACATCGGCCACGGCCAGGCCGAGGCGGACCGCCTCGCCGACCGGAAGCCGGTCGGTGGCCAGCACGTCGGCCAGCGGGCGGCCGTCGACCAGATCCATGATCATGTACGCCTGGTCGGCGACCTGTCCGACCTCGTGCACCCCGGTCAGACCTGGATGGCCCACCCAGGCCAGCTGAGCAGCCTCTCGGCGCAGGGTGAGCAACGCCGCCCGGCCGGCACCGGCGCGCCCGGCGTACACCTTCATGGCCCAGTCGGTGCCGTCCCGGCGGACCCGGTAAGTCACGGCGTTCGCGCCGCGGCCGAGCTCGCCCAGGACCGTCACGCCCTGCACCCGGGGAAGTCCCGCGTGCCGGTGCGCGGGGTCTTCCAGCGAGACCGTCACAGAGAACCCTTCGGCACAGTCAGTGAAGAACTTGAGCGTTGTCAGCGTGCCAGTCGGCCCGGGCCTGAGGCTGTGGCGTGAGCCGTGGACGCGGGCACGCCGAGCACGGCCGAAGCGGCGGCGACGACGAATGATTTCTCGTCGGCGGTGAGCCGGCGTCGTTGTGCGAAGGACCCCCGGGGCTCGCCGGTGCGTCGTTCCGGCGGGGTGGCGGTCTCTCCTGCGGTCAGCACGCCCGCGTGGATGACACCCACGACGCACCGGCCGCGCAGTACGGCGGCTTGGTCGGTGCCGCCGCCGATGGCCTGTTGCAGGGTGAGCATGCGCTCTGGCAGGCGCAGGCGCAGCAGTTCGCGGGCCACTGACGGGTCGCCGAACAGGGAGCGCAGCAGCGAGGCGTGCTCGTCGAAGATGTCAACAAGGCGGGCCAGGAGGTCGGCGGTCATCGTTCCGGCGGCGTCGAGGTCGGCGACGAACGCCTCGTGTTCGCTCAGCGGGGGTGTCATCAGGGCGTGCAGCAGCTCCTCCTTGGAGGAGAAGTGGTAGTACAGGGAGCCCTTGGTCATCCGGACCTGCTCGGCGATCTCCTGCACTGACGTGCCGGCGTATCCGCGTTCGACGAACAGCTGCCGGGCCACGTCCAGGATCCGTCGGCGGGTCTCCTCCGCCGCGCTGCCCACCGTCCGCGCCATGACCACCTCCCGTGCTGCCATCCGAGCCTGCGTGTTTGATCCAGCGCCGAACCGTGGTCGATCGTCGGCGATCGGCCGTGGTCGCCCGCTCAGCAAACCGGTTGCGTCCCTGCGACGCAAACGGCCCGATGCCGCGTGAGACGTCGCCGTCGGCGCGCGGCCGCTCTCAGCCAGGTCACAGGAATCGTCGGCTAGGTTCCGCGCGAACATACCGACCGTTTGATTAAAAGGGAGTCCGGCATGGCTGGAATCGCGCGCTGGTGTTTTCGCCGGCGGTATATCGTCGTGTTGCTGTGGGTAGCGGTGCTGGTCGGCCTCGGAGCGATCAACCAGGCCGCGGGCAGCGCCTATTCCAACAGCTTCTCGCTGCCCGGCACCGATTCCAGCAAGGCGCTCGACCTGCTCAGATCCGCCTTCCCGGCGCAGGCCGGCGACTCCGACACCATCGTCTGGCGGGTGTCCGCCGGGTCAGTCCGTGACCCCCAGGTCCAGCAGTCGATCACCGCGATGCTGGACAAGGTCGCCGACGCGCCGTCGGTCGCGGCCGTCAGCAGCCCGTACGCCGCCGGCGGCGCGGCGCAGATCAGCCCGGACGGGCGCACCGCGTACGCCACGGTGAATCTGGATGGACTTGCCCAGGAGGTCCCCAAGCCAGACGTCGAGAACGTGATCTCCCTGGCCGAGTCCGCGCGCACCGACGACGTCGCGGTGGAACTCGGCGGCAACGCGATCCGCCAGGTCAACGAGGTCTCCACCTCGGTATCGGAAATCGTCGGTGTCGTCGCCGCCGCGGTGGTGCTGCTCATCGCGTTCGGATCGTTGCTGTCGATGCTGTTGCCCCTGGTCACCGCGATCGTGTCGCTGGTCGTCAGCGTCCTGAGCATCGGCCTGTTGAGCCACGCCGTCGCCATGAACGACATCGCGCCGACCCTGTCCGTACTCATCGGCCTCGGCGTGGGCATCGACTATGCGCTGTTCATCGTCTCCCGGCACCGCACCGGTCTCAAGGCTGGGCTCACCGCCGAGGAGGCGGCGGTGCGAGCGCTGAACACCTCGGGCCGAGCCGTCATCTTCGCCGGCCTCACGGTCTGCATCGCCATGCTCGGCATGCTGGTCCTGCGGCTGTCGTTCCTCACCGGCATCGGCATCGCCGCGGCGGTGATGGTGCTCATCAGCGTGGCCGCGGCGACAACCCTGCTGCCAGCGATGCTGGGCGTCATCGGGCACCGGGTGCTGAGCCGGCGGGAACGGCGCCAACTCGCCACCGAGGGCCCGCGCGACATGTCCGCCCAGGGCTTCTGGGCCCGCTGGGCCGCCTTCGTGCAGCGGCACCCGCGACTGCTGGCGCCGGCCGCGCTGGCCGTCATGGCAGCGCTGGTCATCCCGGTCTTCTCGCTGCAACTCGGCTCCTCCGACCAGGGCAACGACCCGGCCGGCACCACCACCCGCAAGGCCTACGACATGCTCGCCACGGGATTCGGGCCGGGCTTCAACGGGCCGTTGCAACTGGTCGCCGCGACCTCCTCCCCCGCCGACCAACAGGCGCTGGCAGACCTCGCGAACACCGTCAGCAGGATGCCCGGCGTGGCGGCGGCCGCCGCCCTGCCGGCACAGCCCAGCGTGAAGCTCGGCATCATCCAGGTCATCCCGACCACCTCACCGCAGGACTCCAAAACCAGTGACCTGATCACACACTTGCGCAAGGACGTCATACCCGCCGCCGAGGCGGACACCGGCCTGCGGGTATACGTCGGCGGCCAGACCGCCATCTTCGACGACTTCGCCGACGTCATCACCGCGAAGCTGCCGCTGTTCATCGGTGTCATCGTCGGCCTGGGCTTCCTGCTGCTGCTCCTCGCGTTCCGCAGCATCGTGGTATCGCTGACCGCGGCGGTGATGAACCTGCTCGCGGCCGGCGCCTCGTTCGGCGTGGTGGTCGCGTTCTTCCAATGGGGGTGGGGCTCCGAGACGTTCGGCCTCGGCAAGGCCGGTCCGGTCGAGGCGTTCCTGCCCGTGATGATGCTCGCCATCCTCTTCGGGCTGTCCATGGACTACCAGGTGTTCCTGGTCAGCCGCATGCACGAGGAGTGGGTGCAGAGCCGCGACAACCGGCGGGCGGTCACCGTCGGTCAGGCCTCCACCGGCCGGGTCATCACCGCCGCGGCAACGATCATGATCTGCGTCTTCCTGGCGTTCGTCTTCGGCGGTCAACGGGTCATCGCCGAGTTCGGCGTCGGTCTGGCCAGCGCGGTGCTCATCGACGCTTTCGTGCTGCGGACGGTGCTGGTGCCGGCCCTGATGCACCTACTGGGCAAGGCCAACTGGTGGCTGCCGACGTGGATCGACAGGTGGTTGCCGCACGTTTCGGTCGAACCGGCCGACGACGCCGCTTCGGTTACCGGTCGGGGCCCCGCCGCGGACCCGGCACACCAGGCGATGCCGGCGGCATCGAGCTGAGGTCGCCGAGCCGGCGGCGCAGGCCCGGCAAATCAGCCCGAAGCGGGCGTGCGTCCCGGTATGCGTACGTACGATGAGCTGGACTACAGAGCGCGCGGACGCTTACGAGAGCACTTGCTCTTGACAACGAGGGCCGCCTGGCGTGAACATTGGCTCCGATTAAAGAGCACACGCTCTCGGCTTTCCCTCATGGCGACGCCCGCCGCCTGGCAAGCCCGATTGCCCAGGTAGGGAGCAGCACCATTCAGCACCCCGAACCTGACGTCGTGCGCTGTCAGCCGGCCGGCCGCTCGGCAACCAGCGCCGCACAACGAAGGAGCCCAGTAGTGGAGATACGCATGCGGGTCAACGGGGCCGTCCAGCTGCTCGATGTGGAGCCGCGGGTCAGCCTGCTCGACGCTCTGCGCGAGCAGGTCGGCCTGACCGGCACGAAGAAGGGCTGTGATCAGGGTGCCTGCGGCGCCTGCACGGTCCTGGTCGACGGGGTGCGGATCAACTCGTGCCTGGCGCTTGCGGTGCAGTACGCCAGCCGTGACATCACCACGATCGAGGGCGTCACCGGGCATCCGTTGCCGGCGGCGTTCGTGCGCCACGACGGCTTCCAGTGCGGTTACTGCACGTCCGGGCAGATCTGCTCGGCGATCGGGATGCTCGCCGAGCATTCCGCCGGGGCACCCAGTGCGGTGAGCGAGCACGTCGGCGCGAGCGACATCACGTTGTCGGATGCCGAGATCCGGGAGCGGATGAGCGGCAACCTGTGCCGCTGCGGCGCCTACAACGGCATCGTCGCGGCCATCCAGGAGGTGGCGACACCGTGAAGTCCTTCGCCTATGTGAGCGCGCCGGACGTCGCGACGGCGCTGGACGCGATCACCGAGCATCCGCATGCGAAGTTCCTGGGCGGCGGCACGAACCTGGTCGACCTGATGCGGGTGGGCATCGAAGCGCCGGACACGGTCGTCGACATCACCGGCCTGCCGCTGACCGCCGTCGCGGAGCTGCCCGGCGGCGGCGTGCGCATCGGCGCGCTGGTGCGCAACAGCGTGCTGGCCGCGCATCCGCTGATCCGCGCCCGCTATCCGGTGCTGTCGCAGGCGCTGCTGGCCGGCGCGTCCGGGCAGCTGCGCAACATGGCCACCGTCGGCGGGAACCTACTGCAGCGCACCCGGTGCATGTACTTCTACGACCGGGCGGCCGCCTGCAACAAGCGGACACCGGGCAGCGGGTGCGACGCGATCGGCGGATTCACCCGCAGCCACGCGATTCTGGGCGCCAGCGAGCACTGCATCGCCACCCACCCGTCGGACATGGCCGTCGCACTGGCTGCCCTGGACGCCGAGGTGGAGATACACAGCCCGCGTGGGATCCTCCGGATCCCGCTGCTCGACCTGCACCGGCTGCCCGGCGGCACCCCCCATATCGAGACCGTGCTGGCCGCCGACGAATTGATCACCGCAGTCGACCTACCGCCGGCACCGGTCGCGGCCCACTCCCGGTACCGCAAGGTCCGCGACCGGGCCTCGTATGCCTTCGCCCTGGTCTCCGTCGCCGCCGCCCTCACCACCGAGAAGGGCACGGTCACCGGCATACGGCTCGCGCTCGGCGGTGTCGCGGCCAAGCCGTGGCGGGCCTTCGAGGCCGAGCGGGTCCTGCTCGGCGCCCCCGCCACCGAGGAGTCGTTCCGGCGCGCGGCCGAGGCCGAACTCGCCGCCGCGACGCCCCAATCCGAGAACGCGTTCAAGATCGAGCTGGCGCAACGGACGATCGTCGCCACCCTGCGACAGCTCCTCACCGATGGAAGTGCGCAATGACGCAGACCCGAGCGCGCGACGCCCGCAGCGAAGCGACCGGCGGTGCTGTCGGCAAGCCGGTCGACCGGCTCGACGGGACGGCGAAGACCACCGGTGCGGCCCGCTACTCCGCCGAGTACCCGTACCCGAACCTGGCGTATGCCGCGCTCGTCTATGCCACGATCAGCCGCGGCCGGATCACCCAGCTGGACACCTCGGCCGCCCAGGCACATCCCGGCGTGCTCACCGTGATCACCCACCAGAACGCGCCGGCCATGAAGCCACCGCCCAAGCCGAGCACGATGGACCTGAGCACCCGAGCCTCGCCGATCAACGTCAACTACCTCAACACCGACGAGGTGCACTGGAACGGCCAACCCGTCGCGGTCGTCGTCGCCGACACCCTGGAGGCCGCCCGCCACGCCGCCGATCTGGTACGGGTCACCTACGAGCAGATGCCGGCCCTGGTGGACTTCGACGCCGCGAAGGACACCGCCGTACCGCAGAAAGGCAACGCGTTCCTGCCCGCATCCGGACGCAAGGGAGACGCCCAGGCGGCGCTGCTCGCGGCGCCGATGTCGGTGGACATGACGTTCAGCACGCCGACCCACCACCACAACGCGATCGAACCGCATGCCACCACCGCAGCGTGGGACGGCGACCGGCTGACCGTGCACGACGCCACCCAGAACATCGACTGGACCCGCACGCATCTCGCCCTGCGGTTCGGCATCCCGGCCCCGGACGTACGGGTCATCTCCCTGTTCGTCGGGGGCGCCTTCGGCGGTAAGGCGGCGGTCTGGCCCAACACGGTGCTCACCGTGCTCGCCGCCCGGGTCACCGGCCGTCCCGTACGGATGATGCTCACCCGCGAAGGCGTCTACCGCATCGTCGGCGGACGCTCCGCCACGGCCCAGCGTGTCGCGCTCGGTGCCACCACCGACGGCAGCCTGACCTCACTGATCCACACCAGCGTGGCCCGTATCGGCCGGATCGGCGGCATGCCGGACCAGGTGACCTACCAGTCTCGGCACCTGTATGCCGCGCAGAACATGCTGTTGCAGCAGAACCTCGTCGAGCTGGACCTGATCCCGAACACGTTCATGCGCGCGCCCGGCGAGGCGGTCGGCACGTTCGCCGTGGAGTCGGCGGTTGACGAACTGGCCCACCGGCTCGCCATCGACCCGATCGAGCTGCGCATGCGCAACGAGCCCGACACCGATCCGCTGGACGGCAAGGCGTTCTCGCACCGCCGGCTGCGCCAGGCCTACGAGGTGGGTGCGCAACGGTTCGGCTGGGGCCGGCGCAACCCGGAGCCGGGCTCGATGCGCGACGGAAAGTGGCTGGTCGGTATGGGCGTCGCGACCGCCTACCACCCCGCCAACCAGCTCAGTGCCAGCGTCACCGTACGGCTGTCCGCCGACGGCACCGTCCTGGTCCGATGCGGGCTGCACGAGATGGGCATGGGCGCGGCCACCGTCCAGGCGCAGATCGCCGCCGACGCGCTCGGCGTGCCCTTGGACGCGGTACGCGTCGACTACGGCGACTCCACCCTGCCCGTCGCCCCGCAGGCCGCCGCCTCCACCCAGACCGCCACCATCGCGGCCAGCCTGCTGGCCGCCTGCGACAAACTCAAAGCCGCCGTGCTCAGCCTTGCCCACCACTCCCCCGACTCGTCGCTTCGCCGGCACCGCTTGGCCGACCTCCAGGCCCGCGACGGCGGCCTCTACCGCACCGACCAGCCGGCGATCGGCGAAACCTACGCCCAGATCCTCACCAGGGCCGGCCGGGCCGACATCGAGGCCGGCTTCGGCTCCGACACCCGCTTCGGCGCCATGGCCGGGCAGATGCGGTTCTTCGCCCGGTACATCCGCGACAGCCGCCGCTGGGTACGCGCCGCCTCCGGCGCCCAGTTCTGCGAGGTCCGCGTCGACCCGGACACCGGCGAAGTACGGGTCTCGCGCTGGCTGGGCGTCTTCGACATCGGCACCGTCATCAACCCCAAGACCGCGAGCAGTCAACTGCGCGGCGCCATCGTCATGGGCATCGGCATGGCCCTGGCCGAGGAAACCCTCATCGACCCGAACACCGGCCGGATCATGAACGCCAACCTGGCCGACTACCACGTCCCCGCCCACGCCGACATCCCCGCCATCGACATCCACTGCCTCGGCGACCCGGACCCCACCACCCCGCTCGGCGTGCTCGGCGCCGGCGAAGTCGGCATCACCGGCGCCGCCGCAGCCATCGCCAACGCCATCCACCACGCCACCGGCAAACGCGTCACCGACCTGCCCATCACTCTCGACAAACTGCTCTGACGATGACCCGAGCCATCGCAAACAGGACGGACCGATCCGACGTGACGACCTCCCCCAACCGCATCAGAATCGGCGCCGCCGCCCTGACCGTGGCCGGCGTCCTGTTCCTCCTCTACCCCGTTACTCGCCCCTACGAGGACGAATCCACCCTCGCCGGCGCCACCACCGCGATGAGCTCCACCGCGTGGGTCGCCGCCCATCTCTTCGGCATCATCGGCTTCGTCCTGCTGGCGCTCAGCCTTCTCACGCTGCACACCGTGCTCAGCCGCACCCGGGCGGAGCCGCTCGCATACGCCGCGCTGCTGACCGGCTGGCTCGGCACCGGCCTGGCCGTGCCGGGGCAAGGCGCCGAAGACTTCGGCCTGCACGCCACCGCGCTCGAAGCCGCAAACAACCCCCAGATCAACCTGCTCAACGTGATCGAAACGTCCCGACAGAGCCCCGGCCCCATCCTGACCAGCGGCACCGGCATGCTGCTGCTCGCACTCAGCATCGTCCTGGCCGCCGTAGCGATCTGGCGTTCCGGTGTGCTCGCCCGCGCGAGTGGCATACCGCTCGCGGTGGGCATCGCCGCGTTCCTGCCACAGCTATTCGCACCGCCGCCCGTACGGATCGCGCACGGCGTGCTCATTGCCGTCGGGTCGCTCTGGTTGGCCAGGGAGCTGTGGCGCACAAGCGCTTCGTCGTCGGGCCGGCATCTCCAGCGTACGGCCGAAGCCACCGCAGACAGGCGAGCACCGGCCTGATCCCGACGGTTCGGATCAGATGCCAAGAGTGTGCGGCGCAGCGCTGCGCCGTGCACTCGAAGGGCCGGCCGCCACCTTCCGGGGGGGCGCCCGGCCGTATGCGGCTACAGGCCGATCAGGTCGGCGATCTGGCGCATCTGATAGTCGAAGTAGGACTCGCGGGCCTCGATCACGTCTTTGAGCTGACCGAACAGCTCGAAGGTGATGGCGCCGACCAGGTGGGTCCAGCCGAGCAGAGCGTGTGCCAGCGATGCTTCCGGCAGGTCGGGCAGGTAGGTGTACCGGATGCGGGTGCAGTCGGCCAGCACGTCGTCCGGGATATCGCCGGCGCCCGGATCGGTCAGCCCACCGCTGATGACGCCGTCGATGAAAATACCGGTCAGGACGCGCTGGGTCCGCGTTGACGCGGGCAGGGTGTCCGGCGGTGCGGTATAGCCGGGCACCGGGCTACCGAAGATCAACGTGTAGTCCGCCGGGTTGGCCAGCGCCCACCGCCGTACGCCGTGACAGGTGCTCAGCCACCGACCGCGTAGGTCGCCCCGGTCGGCAACCTGGGCGTCCGCGGTTTCGGCCGCGTCCCCCAGCCCGTTGTACGCATCGGTGATCAGCGCGGTGAGCAGGTCGTCGCGGCTGGCGAAATAGCGGTACAGCGCCGAGGAGACCATGCCCATCTCCCGCGCGACCGCCCGCAGCGACAGGTTCGCGCCGTCGGTGGTCAGCAGGTGCCGCGCGGCCGACTTGATCTCACCGATCATCTCAGCCCGAACGCGGGCTCGGACCCGGCCAGGCACCGAGGGACGTGTCATAAGGAACAGTGTGACACATTCGAGAGCAATCGCTCTTGACGGGTACCTCCTCAACATGAACAGTAGTACTCACGAGAGAGCATACGCTCTCGAACGATGAGGAGCTTCGATGTCTCTACACGTGATCGTCGGCGCCAGCGGTGTGGGGGTGGCCACCGCGCGTCTACTGGCCGACCGTGGCGAGCAGGTCAAGATCGTGACGCGCAGCGGCTCCGGCCCCGAACACCCGGCCATCGAGCGGATCGCCGCCGACGCCACCGACGGCAAGCGACTGACCGCCATCACCGAGGGCGCCGCAGCGCTGTACAACGCCGCGAACCCGCGCTACGACCGGTGGCTGACCGATTGGCCCCCGCTGGCGTCCGCCCTGATGACCGCCGCGGAACGCACCGGTGCGGTCCTGGCCTCCGCCGCCACCCTCTACGGCTACGGCCTGGTGACCGGGCCGATGAGTGAAACCACCCCGCTCACGGCGACTCATCCGAAGCTGCGGCTGCGCGCCCAGATGTGGCGCGACGCGCTCGCCGCCCACCGGGCCGGGCGGATCCGCGCCACCGAGGTCCGGTCCAGTGACTTCGTCCAGGGCACCGGAGCCTTCGGTCTGATGGTCGCCAAACCGGTGCTCGCCGGCAAACGGACGGTGGTGACCTTCGCACCCGACCAGCCGCACAGCTTCACCTCGGTCAACGACGCAGCCGCCGCCCTGATCGCCGTCGCTGCTGACCCGCGGGCCTGGGGCAGGGCCTGGCACGCCCCCACGAATGCGCCGTTGACCCTGCGCCAGCTCGCCGCGAGGTTCGCCGAGGTCGCCGGGGCACCGGCGCCGAAACTGACCGCGGTCCCGTACGCCGCGCTGTGGACCGCCGGCGTGTTCGTTCCGATCGTGCGTGAACTGCGCACCACCCGCTACCAGTGGGACCGCCCGTTCATCATGGATTCCGCCGCCACCGAGGAGACCTTCGACCTCAAGCCCCAGCCGCTGGACGACGCCCTGCGCGAGGTGGCCCGAGACCTCCAGCGCTGAGCGGCAAACCTCGACGAGGACCCAGCGGATCCACCCATCCCCGGCCCACGCAAAGTGCGGGCATGGATTCGGGGGGTCTCGCCGGAATTCGTGGACTCGCCGATGTCAGACCACCCAGGATGGAGATCCGCCGAGCTTGCCGACCAGTTCCTCGTTGAGGTACGGGCCGTAGATCTCCGCCGTGTCGACGAGCGTGACACCGAGCTCGACCGCCCGGTGGATGGTGCGGATCGACTCGGCGTCGTCGCTGCCGGCGCCGGTGTAGCCGTGCGACATCCCTATGGCGCCGAGGCCGATGCGGGAGACCTCGAGTCCACCGAGCTTCGCGGTACGCATGGTGTCTCCTCCGTCCCGCGTTCGTCGACTTCCGCCCCGGCACCTTCGTCAACGAGCGCAACCCCAAGACCGCACCCACCCGCAACTGACCACCACCGATGCCGGTTCGGCCGGTAGCGGGTCACGCCGCAGTACCACGGTGCCGTCGAGGGTGCCGTAGGTGATGCGGACCTCGGCGCACACCCGGGTTGCCAGCCACAGGCTGGTGGCCGCGGCGAGCATGTCCCCGAGCTGTGTCGACGCCGGCGGTGCCGGTCCCGCAGTGAGATATCGGGGGTGGAACGTGCCATCGGCATAGTCGCGGGCGCAACGACGGTCGATCCTTGCCGACACGGGGTCAACTGCTCAGGCAGGTGTCGTCGGGTAACCGGCCCGCGATCTGGGTCCAGCCGGGTCCGGCGGCGTCACCCGTGGGTTGGAAGCCGAGCAGGCAGGCCCGCCGGGCGGCGACGGCGTACAGCACCGCACCGGTCGGTGCGGGATCGTCGGGGCGGGCCGTGCGGACGATCGCATCCGGGAACCCGGCTGCGGTCAACGCGCGGCGGACCTTGCCGGCATCGGCGGGGCCGAGAATCAGAGCGCAAGCCCTCGAGTCGGGGTCGCATTGCGTGCGGCGGCTGCGGGTGCCGTTCACGGCCGAGTCGATGATGGGGGCGAGCCGGGCGGCGCCGTCTGACTGCGCTGCTGTCAGCACAGCCCGGCGAATACCGTCGAGGCCGATCCTGGCGCAGTATCCGTCATCGCTCGCGCCCGGCGGCGGTGCGGGGCACACTACGGCGCGTGCCCCGGCGCCCGGGGCCGCCCCACGCGACGCGTGCACGACCAGGGTGGATGCCGACGGCCCGCCCACCGGGGTGCCGGAGGGCCGCAGGGAGTGCACCAACGGCAGCAGGGTCGCGGCGGCGCTGGCAACGACGAAGACCAGCAGCAGGGACCACCAGACGCGCCCCGATCGAGGCCCTCGCCGCGGCCCGTCCGACGGTTGCTCATCGACGTCTTTCGTCATGTCGTGCAGGGTACGACCGTGCCGGACGAGCCCGCCACCTCTGGGGAACAGGGCACGATCGCACGAAGACAGCGCCCGGCGCGATGCCGACGAGCAGGATCCCGACAACGCCGAAGGTGACCGCCGCCCGATCCGGGTCGCGGTTCGCCACGACGATGACCGTGATGGCACGCCCAATGGGTTTAGTCGATCTCCATCGATCGAAATCGTCCTCAATGGACTTGATCCAGGGGAGGACCAATGCGCAAGATGCTCATGCCCGCGGCGGGAATCGTGCTGATGCTCGCCACCACGACGCAGCCCGCCGCCGCAAGCGACCGGACCCCGCCGGAGGCGAAACCTGCCCCGGCCTCGGCAACTGTGCTCACACCGAGTGCGAGCCGTACGGTCGATGGCTGCACGACGGTCCAGGCGCGGCTGCCGGAACTCGCCCGCGCGGCGGCGAAGACCGGCAAGACATCGATCAGCTGTCTCGAACCGACCAAGTCGAGTACGGGCAAGGCACGGCAGCCGGGTCCGTCAGCACGGCTGGAGCCGTTCCCTGACTGGTGCAACGACGCACCAGGCTCCTGGATCTTCAGCTATGAGATCGGCCGCGAATGGATCTGTTCATACGCGGACCTGACGCTGAATGTGATCAACCTGAACACCGGCGCGGTGATCGGGCAAATCTACTTCGACCAGTACGCCTTCGAGTTCACCTCGTCCAGCAGCCCCACGTTCGGGTATCAGGTCTTGCTCGACATGTACGGCGGATGGGGCGAGATCGGCGGCACCTTCGCGCAGGGTAGCGCCTCCTGCATCGGCGTGTGCACGGTGAACAGTTCCGACTTCCCGCCCCAGGCCGTGTGACCCTGACCAGCTTGCCGGACGGAGAGGCGTTCTTCCGATCCACCGCCACCGCTCGCGGATCGGTGGGCACCGCCACCGTGACCTGGTCGTACTTCTTCACCAACCCGGCCTGGACGGCGCCGTCGACCCCGGTGGCCGTGACTCCGCCAGTGACCCGCTGCGATCACAACCTGCCCGGCAACAACACGGTGGCCGGCTGCGTCATCCGCGACATCGCGCCGATGATGCTCTACAGCTATTCGGGACCGTACGAGGAACTCGCCTGGCACATTCTGGCCGCGCAGGACTCCGGGCTTGCCGGCTCGCACCCCGACTACGGCCTGTCGCACCCGGCCCCGCTGAACCGCCTGATCGACGCCGCGCAACAGGACGCCAACTACCGCCGCGCCTGCCCGTCCAGCTACCCACGACCAGCCGGACTCAGCTGCGACGAATACCCGTTCCAGTCCAGCCAACAGGGCGCCTCCACCGGCGGCGGACCCGGCCGCACCTTCGAAGGATGCCAGGTGCCGCTACCGGCCGGAACCGGGCCGAGCGGCTACAGCGCCTGCATGATCGACGAAACCGACAACAGCGACGGCGGCAACGCTCTCGGCTCCTTCTACCTCGATCAACGGATGCTCAACGGCGACGCTTTCTACGTCTGGATCACACCGTAAGGGACGGATAACCTGTCGTGGTGGACAACCGAGGGGACGTACCGGTTTCCGAGCACCTGTTCCACCTGGCCGACACCGGCATCAACCTTCGTTCGCCACTCGACTTCACCAACGGGCTTGCCTCAGTCCATCCGGGCGGCATCGTGGTGTTCACCGGTATCAGCTCCGGGCCCGTGCGGGTCACCGTCGACGCCCGCGACAGCCCGCCGTCCACGGTCGACACCGAGGCATGGGACGACGTGGTCGAGGTTTCGGTGCACGCACCGGCCGGCCGAATGGTGGTCTCCGGCGTGTTCAGCGACGCGCCAGAGCTTCCCGTCCTGACCATCGCGGGTCCGGGCGACTACCGGATCCGGCTACATGCCCGCGGCCGCGACACCGCAATCGACCTAGGCGTTCCCGAACCCGTCGAGGACTACCTCATGATCGCCTGGCCGGCGCCACTGGCGCCGGAAACCAGACTCAAGCACACCGACACCTACGGCGCCGGGCTGCGCCGCCCCCGAAGCCGCCGCCCGGCACCGGCCGCTCGCACGGACGACACACAGGCCGCTCTCCGTGCCCGACTACAAGCCAGACTGCAGGCTGAGGACGACAAGTCCAATCAACAGAGCTAACACAGTGATCCCAGATGGGCCGCACCTGTTCTACAAAACTGCCGGTCAACCGGTTGAGGACCTGCCACCTGGCCGGCTTGCGGGTGGAGCGGCGGTCGCGGGCGGCGCGGTACATGCGTGGTCTGGTCGCGGGCTTGGATCGGCGTAACGGCTGGACGATCGCCGAGCATGCTGACGTTGTCGGAGCCCTTGACGCTCTGCGAGTCCAACACCCCGACCGAGGGCTCCGGAGCGCGGCCCTGGGCCAGCCGGGCCTTGACCCGCAACACGGTGAGCAGGTTCTCCGTGACGCCGGCCTCCTCCCAGCGGACGAAGGACCGGTACACCGTGGGTCAGCGGGACCGCGGCTTACCGGCTCAGGTAGTCGCGCAGGCGGCGGGCCTGTTTGACGGTCAGCGAGCTGCCCTTGGCATCGGCCACCGCGTCCAGGCCGTCGATCGCACCGGCCGCACCGACCCGGCTCGCGCAGTCCGCGGCGAGCGACAGCAGAGCACCGATCTTGCGCGGCCGCCGGCCCTCCGGGAGCAGGCCGGGCAGCGCGCCGGAGAGAATGCCCCAGACCGTGGCCGGCGCGCCGGCCCGAGCCAGCTCGGTCAGCAGATCCAGCGGCTCCGGCGGTTGGTGCTCCCTCCCGGACCAGGCCGCGTTGACCCGGCCGAGTTCCGTGCCGCAGCGCACCGGGTCGAGTTCGCCGCGCGCGATCAGCTGGAGCAGCCCGTCGATCAGTCCCGGCCACTCCGCCCGGTCGGCCCGGGCCAGGCCGTTGGCCACCAGTTCGTGGATGGCCGGTGTCATCGGGCCGTCCGCCTCCACCAGCAGCGGCAGATCACTGGCCCACCCCGTCGTCTTGTGCGCCTTGATCCGCAATGCCTGGTCCACGATGTGCCCGCGCAGGACCGGCGTCGTGGCGACCCACTGTCGCAGACGAAGGTCGCTGGACCGGTGGCTGCGCTGACGATCGCCGAGCCGCCGGACCGGGTCGCCGAAGGTCTCCCGTACGACCGGCAGGACGATGTCCGCGTCCTCCTCGGCGATCCGCAGGCCGTCGATCGACATCCATTCCGCCAGCCGGGCGCCGTCCCGCGTGCCCAGCGCCGCCGCCGCCGCGGCCAGCCGGTCGCGCTCCGGGCCGGGTTGTGTGCGGCGCATGCGCAGCAGCGCCTGATCAAAGTCGACCGGTCCGGCCGGCCGGCTCTGCCGCGCGTACTCCGCGAGCCGTTCCACCAGTGCGTCCGTTTCGATCGCCCCGGTGTTCCAGGACGGCGTGGCGAGCAGCAGCGGCGCGTCGAAGCCGATCAGGTGGGCGGCCTCCCAGGTCCGCATCTTCCAGATGTCGTCGATGACGTCTTCTCCGTCCCAGCGCCCGCCGGTGTGGTTGCCGGCCGGCGGCCGGTTCGGCACGTCCTCGATGGCCACCTCGCCGGTCAGGACCTTCGCGACGAGGGGGATCCCGAATCCGGGCGGGTTCTCTCGCGCCTCCCACTCGTGACGAAACTCGAGAGTGCGCAAGGCTTCGGCCAGCTTCGTGCGGTCCCGGTGAGCGAACCGGACCAGCCCGTCCAGGATCTGCTCGGCCCGCTCGGTCCACCGCCATCCGTGCCAGCAGCATCCCTCCGGGCAGCGTTGTTCGAACTGCACGGCCACGTCCTGCACAAGCTCGGTTAGCGTCTCGTGCGGCACGGCACGCAGCGGCCGGCTGATCGGCGGCAGTGTCTCCCGATGGTCGACGTCCGCCTCCTCGGCGGTGCCGAGTTCGGCCCGGGCCTTGCTCTGCAGATCCGGTGTCAGGTTGGGCAGGGCTTCGATCACTTGGGTACGCGCCTCCGCGTCAACCGCCGAGATGTGCTTCACCACGATCTTCCACGCCTGCTCCTGAACCGATGCGTCCTCGTGGCCGAACGCGACCGCGACGGCCGGGAGCAGCGTGCTCGGCGCGTACCCGTGGTCGCCGAGCGCGACACCGATTACCTTGAGCTGGGCCACCACCACAGTCTTCTCCGGCCGCGCGAGAATCTCCCGCGAAGCGTCGGTGAGCCCGGCCGGGGCGAGCCGGCCCGTCTCGGTCAGCCGGCGCAACCGGGCGACGGCGTCACCGGCGGCGGGCGTCTCCGCGTCGGCCGCCACCCGTGCCCAGTCACCGGCCCGATGGGTGAGTTCGTCGTCGGTCAGTTCCAGCCGATCCAGGATCTGCCGGAATGCGCGCAGCTCCTGCGACTTCCCGCCGCGGATCAGGCGCCCGGCACACTGGTCGATCAGCGCCGCGCGATCGAGCTCGCCGGACTCCGTCAGGGCCACGAGCACGTCCTTCCAGCCCGGGGTGGCGGTGTACTCCTGGCCGGTATTCGCCATACGTTTTTCGTAATCCGCCTGACTTCGCTCCATCCGGTCGATGTACGTGCCGGCGCCGTCGATATCTAGGGCGATGGGCAGCAGCGTCCCGGTGGCCGGATCGGCCCGGAGGTCGTCCAGTCTGTCGACCATCCTCATGTAGAGCGCGGCATACCCCTCGCTGGTCGGCGTCGCGCATCCCGACATCGTCTGCAGGGCCTGGATCAGGGCCCATCGCGGATGCGTGCCCCACTCGAAATGCCGCCCTTGATCCAGGGTGGCGGCCAGCAGATGGGTCAGTTCGCCGAGAAAGGCTGGATCCCGCCGCGGCAGGAACGGCAGCGATTCCGCCGGAAACAGGTTTCCCGACCCGCCGGCCAGGCGCGACCGTTTGCGATCCGTGGCCAGGATCCACTTTACCGCCGAGGCGGGCGTGGCCTGACAGCCGAGACCGGCCAGCTCGGCCGCGTCGAAGACCGGCCAGTCGGGTACGTCGAGGAACTTCCGCACGGCCGGCAAGCTCTTCTTGCGGGTCGCTTCGTCGAGCGTCTCGACGACGTCCCGGACGCGCTCCCGGTCGCCGGCCCGGATCGCTTCGAACAATGCGTCGGCGGTCACTCGTCGTCTCCTCGGGTTGTCATGCGCACGGCCAGGACGTGTTTGCAGGGACCACGACCGCCGCGGTGCTCGGTCCACCACGTGCAGGTGCAGCCGAGGGACCGTTCCGACCGGCTGACCAGATAGACGCGATCACCCGACCGGACGGTGGCGGCGTCGCCGTCGACGGTCACCGCGCCCGCCTCCACCAGCGTCCGGGCATCTCGCAGCCGCGGGTTGTGCCGCTCCGCCCGGCCGGCCCGGAAGGGGAGCTCGCGGTGGAAGTGGGCGGCCTCCGCCGCGTCGTACCCGACCCGGCCGTCGGTGCCGAGCCGGGTCAGCGCGGCGCGGACCCGGTCGGTCGGCATGCCGGATCGGTCGGCCAGATCCGCCACGTCGATGCGCGGCTCCCAGGCGAGGAGCACCGAGACGAGCTCGGCATCCTCGGCCGATCCCATGTCGTCGAGGACCGCGCCCTCGCCGGAGAAGCCACGGGCGGCGCGTGGCGACAGCATCAGGGTCAGCCGCATTCCAGGCAGCACCGCTTCCCAGGCGCTGGATCGTGGTGGGCAGCCGGCAGTGACCGGTGGGCCGTACACCCGCAGGGCGGCGGCGTGCCGCATCACCCGGGCCAGCGCGGCCAGGCGGTCCGGGCCGCCGAGGAACACGGCGCCAGGGGCGGGCCGGCCGGTCGGGCGCAACGCCCGGCCGGACGGCATCAGCCAGCCGTCCGGGGCCCGGCCACGCAGCAGCCGCGTCGCCTCGGCCGCGGGCAACTCGGCCCGCACGTCCATGCCGGACGCGATCAGCTGTGTCTCGGCGAAACCGCGGAGCCAACGGTCGGGCAGCGCGACCTTCTTCTCGACGAGCGGGCTGTCCAGGGTGGTGACGGCGAGTTCGTCCGGGCCGACGCGTAGGTGCATCGGATCGGCCCCGGTGATCCGGGACAAAGCCAGGCGCAGCGGATTGTTGACGTCGACGTTCGTGGTGCCTTGCCCGGGCTCACCGCCGTCGAGGCCGTCCTCGAGCACATCCAGGCGCGCGTACACGCCGCCGCAGGCGGAGAACGACTCGAAGCGCAACCGGTCGCCGTTGCCGGTGACCACCGGATCGAGGGACGCCTTGAGCAGCGGCTGGTAGTAGCGGGCGGCGGCCACGTCGGCGACGGCCAGCAGGCCGGCCGCAGCGACCCGCGGGGTGGTCAGGAAGCCGGAGAAGAAATGTGGATGGGCCGCCCGTCCGCGCGCGGTCCGTCCGCCCGACGTCTCCAGTCCGATTCGGTCGTCGACAATCATCGAATTCTTCATATATGCATATGAATGGCCCGCCGTCACGGGCGACATATTAAGGCGTGAATCACGACTCGATCAAGGGCGAGACGAGGACCAGTCGCGCTCTGAGCCACGTCGCAGGCCCGGACGACGTGGGTGGTTTCCCCAGGCACGTTCCTCAGGCGTCGCGGACCGCGGGAGACAGTCGGCCCATCTAGTTACAATGAGCGACTCCGAGGTAGGCAGAGTTAGGTCCCGCTTTGGGTCTCCGCAACACGATCAGAGTTGACAGGGAAAGCCACGGCGCCGAGACCGAGCTGGTGGCCTTGCCTGTACCGCTCGAAATCGCGGTTCGGGCAACGCTGCCTGCGAGTATTCGTTGATCAGTCCGTTGAGGATCTTCCTACGGCAGATCCGCGCCGAGGCGAGGTCGACGACGGCTGGCCGGTTTCCGTGGCGTTGGGTGGGCGTTGGTAACGGCTCTGGTGGGGCCGATGCTCGTGACGAGGACACCGAAATCCTCGCGCTCCGGCACCAGATCCTGGTCCTGCAACGACAGCTACACGGCGAAAGGGTCCAGTTCACGCGAGCCGACCGGGCCTGGCTCGCCGCCCTGCTGCACCCACTACCACAAACCGTACTGAACCATCTGCGACTACTGGTACGCCCGGAGACCGTGCTGCGCTGGCACCGCGATCTGATCGCCCGACGACACGCCCGACGTTCCCGACCCCAACACGCCGGACGGCCACGAACCATCCGGGTCCATCCGCCGCCTCGTCCTGCGCCTGGCCCGCGAGAACACCACCTGGGGATACCGCCGCATCCACGGCGAACTCCTCGTCCTGGGCGTCAAGGTCGCCGCGTCCACCGTCTGGGAGATCCTCAAAGACGCCGACGTCGAGCCGGCACCCCAGCGCACCAGCAGCACGTGGGCGGCGTTCCTACGTTCCCAGGGCCACGCGATCATCGCCGCCGACTTCTTCGAAACGACCACCCTGACCCGCACCAAGATGTACGTCCTGGCCGTCATCGACCACGCCAACCGCCGCGTCCGGATCCTCGGCGCCACCGCACATCCCACCGCAGCCTGGGTGACCCAGACCGCCCGCAACCTGGTCATGGACCTCGAAGACGCAGGACGCCCGGTGAAATACCTGCTCCGCGACCGGGACGGCAAATACCCGGCCCTGTTCGACACGATCCTCACCGACGCCGGCATCGACGTCGTACTCACCGGGGTACGGATACCCCGAATGAACGCGATCATGGAACGCTGGGTACGAACCTGCCGCCGCGAACTCCTCGACTGCACTCTGATCCTCAACCAGCGGCACCTGCTGCACGCGCTGCGCGAGTACGAGACCTTCTACAACGAACACCGTCCGCATCAGGGCATCACCAACGCCCGGCCACTGGCACCGCTACCCGAACCGATCACCGACCCGGACCGGCTCACCCACCTGAACATCCACCGACACGACCGCCTCGGAGGCATCCTCCACGAATACGAACATGCTGCCTGACCTGCCCGGATGACATTTCCGGCAGGTACAACGCCGCCGACGACCTGGCCGCCGTGCTGTTCGGCCAGCGGGAGCTACGCGACCACCCGAACGCCCTCATGATCTGCGGTGATCCGAGCGACCCCGGCACCATCCTGAACGGGGAAGCGGCCGAGTTCCTCGACCTCAGCGAGCCGTGCGCCGTGCTGCTGCCCGGGGTCCTCGACCTCATACCCGAGCTGGCCGCGCCCTGGTGGGTCGTCGCCCGGATCGCCAGCTACCTCGCACCGGGTAGCTGGATGGTGGCCACCCACCTCACCCAGCCCCAGGCTGGCGAGGACCGGGACGCGCAGAACCTGCTCTGCTCGCTGTGGACGACCCTCGGCGCCGGCCTGTTCCCCGCCCGGCAGCGGAGCTCACCGACTGGTTCCGTCCGGTGTCCGAACTGGCCGCCCCGGTCTGCCCGGCAGAGCGGTTTTGGCCGGACCCCGAAGACAGACCACTGCCCTCCCCGGCGTGCCCGGAACTTCTCGGCATCGCCGCCCGGGTACCGGCTGGCGCCCGCGGGGCGGTACGGCATCCCTGAACTCCCGCCGCCACCGACGGCGGCGGGCCTGCGGCGCCACCCCTGAGCGGCACCGGCGGCCGTCCGTGACAGCGGACGCTCGCCGGTCAGGTCAGACCCGATCCGCCACCACCCAGGCCTCTCTTCCTGGAAGGACCCACCCGGCCCCGGCTGCCCTGGGCGCCGCAACTGCGCGGGCTGATCGCCGACCCACGCCGGCGATCGAGCTGCTGGACAGCTGTACGACGACGAGTCCGACTCTGTACGTGCGCCAGGGCTCACCCGGGGGCGATCCAGGGCACAGCCACCGTGAGATCGGGGCTGCCGGCTGCCGTCAGGACGACCTGCCCGCCGCTACGGGTGGGTGGGCCGGTCCTGGGGATGGCGACCTTGAGGGTGATCGACTCGCCGGGCTCCAGGCGCCCTTGTCGCGGCGACACCGTCAGCCCGGCGGGTGTCGGTGTCGCGACCCAGTCCGCTGTGGCGTCACCATCGTTGTTGAGCGTGAACGAGTCGGACAGGTTACCTGGCGCCCACAGCGGCCCGAGCACGCCGTTGGCTTCGAGTCGGGGCCGGAGCACTGGCTTTCTCTTCTGGACCACGGTGATCGTGACCGTTTCGAACCCTGCCGCCCGGACGGTGAGCGTTACCGGGTCCGCGCCTCGGGCCGCAGCCGCCCGCCAGCTCAGTTCGACCTGCGCTGATCCGCCTCGGGGCACCGACAGCCTGACGGGCGTGACCTGCAGCACGTCGGGCGCATCGAGTGAGATGTCCACCGTCCGCCGGCCGGTGTGGGACACGGCCACTGCCAGGACCGCTGCGCCTGTGGACAGTGCCACCGGGTCCCCGTCTCCCCCCGGCTTCACGACGAGTCGAGGCGTCGCGGGCGCAGGCGGTGGGTCGTTCCCGGAGTCGGGGGTCTTCGACGGTGTGAGCGGGGAAGCTGACACGGTCGTGCTCGGGTCGGATCTCGTCGTCGGGACCGCGGTCGTACCGCCGCTCGGCTGTCCACCGGATGCTCGCTCGAGTGGGTCCGACGATGTCCCCGCGAGTGCTGCTGCAACCATCAGGACGATGCTGAGCATGGCGGCGCCCGCGATCAGCGGGAGGGTCTTACGCGGCCAGGTCCGCGCCCTGCCGGTGGCAAGGAGGTCGAGCCCTCCGTCTGCTCCGGGCGGGAACCCGTCCTCGCGCCAGGCCTCCCGGGTCGGCGTGGATGTCGTGGTGGGAGCGGTGCCAGCCGTCGCACTGGTCGGTTCCGAGAAGCTGCTCGAAAGCACCCGTTCGCGCAGATCGGCGGGCAGGGCCAGGACCGGTAGCGCGACGCTGAGCGCGGCGGGCGATAGCACCCTCTGTTCCAGAGTGGCGCATATGTCGCACGTGTCCACGTGCCGTGCCACCCGCTTGCGCCAGACCGTCGAGAACGTCCCGTTCCAGCCCTCGAGGAGCCCGGCCAGGTCGGGGCAGTCCCGGCGGCCGCGACGAGCGACGAGCAGCGCGCCCAGTGACGTCCTCAGCCGCTGCCGGGCACGGCTGAGCAGCTGGTGGGCGTTGTCCTCGCCGATGCCCAGGGCTGCCGCGATGTCGGCGCCGGCGAGTTGCTCGCCGTAGGCGAGCTCAAGCACCAGACGGTCGCGGTTGTCGAGGCCGGCCCGGGTGTCGGTCAGCAATGTGCGCAGCTCCTCGGCACGGACCCGGTCGTAGCCTGGCGACCCCTCGGCGGGTATGTCGTAGTCCTCAATACGGTCGGTGACGACGTGGCGTCGCTCGCGCCGGATGTGGTCGATGATCTGGTGCCGGGCGATGGCGAACAGCCAGGGCCCCAGCCGATCAGGCTCGCGCAGGCTGGGCAGCCGCTGGGCGGCGAGGACAAAGGTGTCCTGGGTGACATCGGCGGCGGCCTCGCGATCACGCAACTGCCGGACGGCGAGGGAGTGGATCCGAGGTGCGAAGCGGTCGTAGATCTCCCCGAGCGCCGAGCGATCCCCGCCGGTCGCAGCGAGTGCCAGGTCGGCGTCGCTGCGACCGGACCGGTACACCGTTCCGGCATCGTCGTCGCGCATGAGACTGATTCTCACGGCCCTCAGACCTTGACGTCTACGGGAACCCCGATCGGCAGGAGCGCCGCGAGCTGCGAGACGACCTTGTTCGGCAGCCGGATGCAGCCGTGTGAGACCGCTCGCCCGATCAACTCGGGTTGATCGGTGCCGTGCAGCCCGATCTGGCCATCGCCACCACCGAACTCGCTGAGCGTCTCCGACCAGGCCGACAGGCCGAAGGCATACGGCCCGTAGGCGCCGCCGGCCTTGGTGGCGACTTTGTCGGTGATGAAGAACTCCCCCGTCGGTGTCGGGTTGTCGCGTGTACCGACCGCGACCGACGTCGTCAGGACCGGAGATCCGTCCTCGCTGAGCACCAGGGTGCGCTCGCTCAGGTCGATGGCAATGTGATGGCGTACGGCTCGGATGGTGACGTCGGCGGCACGGACCCAACCCTCGGTGTTGTTGGGCCGCGACGGAACCCTGACTTCCAGCCACTGACCGTTCGCAGCGGCCCCGAGGACGCGCAGCACACGCCGGGTGCCCAGAGACGTCGTCGTGGACAGCTCCACCGAGTCGCTGTCGGGGTCCGGGGCTTCGTGAACGCTCACCTGCCTCCGCACGAGCGCCACCGGGTACGCGCCAGCCTCCCGCTCGGATGCCCCCGTGGGTGCGGCACTCGCCGGTGCGGCGCTTGTCGGTGCCGGGCCGGTCGCGGACGACCGGGACGTACAGCCGGTCAGGGCCACACTGGTCGCAAGCAGGGCCACGGCCGAGAGGACGGCGACCCGGGCGGGGGTCCGGCTCGCGCCGGGCTCGGAACTGGTCATGACGTTGCTTCCTTCGTGGCGTGGGTCGGTATGGCGGGCAGGTGGGTGGCTCAGCCGGTGAAGGTGACCTTGTCTCCGGGGGTGGGCACCTCGCACTCGGCAACCTCGCCGGTGAGGTCGAGGTCCGTCCCATCGTCTGTGGGAACGTTCAGGGAGGCCTTGGGCAGGTCACCGACCGGATCCTCGGTGGGCTCCTCACACGGGTCGACGGTCGGAGGGCCGGAAGGCCGCTCCGGGCCGGGGTGCTCACAGTTGTCGTAGACGCCCTGCTCGACGTCAAAGCCCGCGCACGGGGCCAGCGAGCCGCCTCCAGGGCCGACCGGACCGGCGCCCTGCGGATCAAGCGGCTGCGGCGTCGGGTCTGCAACGACCGTCGAGACCGGGACCGGTGCGAGGCCGTCAGGCCCCTGCGGCCCGGCGGCAAAAGCCGTGCCCGCCGTGAGTGCGATTCCCCCGAGCGCCAAGACGCTCGAGACGGCTAGCGCGATCAGCCCGAGCGCAGCGCGGTGGGCTGCGGTGCGGGTCCGGGTGACTGTGCTCAGCATGGGACGCCTCCTGTCTAGGGGCCGCGGCACGCTGCCGGGCTCGATAACAGAGACGACACCACCGAGCTGTCCTGACACTTTTTTCGCCACTGTTAGAACGCGTCACCCACGGGAGCCGCGGCCCAGTGCTTGGGACGTGACCCCAACCACCAAGTTACCGGCGAGTAACTTATGCGCCGGGATGGTCTTGTGGTGTCGCGGCCGGAGCTGGCCTGCCAGGCACTGCCTACTGCAGGCATGACGACCAGCGCGGTCGACGACAGTAGTACACCAGCGCGGGCGGCAGGTTGGCCCAGACCGTCCGGCTGATCAGCACCTCGTCGAAGCCTTCCCGCAGCGATCGCAGCAGGCGCCGGGCCGGAGGCGCCCACCGGGTGTGCACGTAAGCGAAGGTGGTGAACACGCCGTCCGGTGCCAGGCTGTCGACCACCGCGGACAACACGTTGCGCTGATCGGTTTCGGCGAAGGCGACCCACGGAAGGCCGCTGATGATGACGTCAGCGCGATCGAGCCGGCGCTTCAGAAGGACGGCGGTGAGGTCGGTCGCGTCCGCGATCGCCACGTCGACGGCCGGATGCAGCGCCGCCAGCCGGCGCGCGAACCGGGCGTTGACCTCCACCGCGACATGCCGGCCGCGGCCCGCGAGGCGCTGCTGGATGACCCCGGTGAACGCACCAGTGCCCGGGCCCAGCTCGACGACCACCGGGGCACCGGTCCGCGGCAGCGCTGCCGTCGCGACCTCAGCCAGCGCCGAGCCGCTCGGTGCGATCGCACCAACCGTCATCGGATCGCGGGCGAACTCAAGAAGAAAAGACATGCGAGGAACCTAGAACCGGGCACTTGACAAGCGCTGAATTGCTTATTCAGACGGCCATCGCACTCATTCACCAATTGTCAAGTAAACGGTTGCATGCTGATCCGCGAATCACTCGTCACGAAAGGTATCCGATGATGGCCACTCGCCGTATCCTTCTTGCCGGATCTGCCGCGATCACCGCCGGCGCCATGCTGAGCACCCCTGCCGCACAGGCCGGAACCGCCGCTCGAAGTGCCAAGCCAACCGTCGTGCTCGTGCACGGCGCGTTCGCCGACGCGTCCGGCTGGAACGAGGTCGCCGGCCGGCTGCTGCGCGACGGCTACCCGGTGATCGCACCGGCGAATCCGCTGCGCGGCGTGTCCGTCGATGCCGCCTACCTGAACAGCGTCCTGGCCACCATCGGCGGCCCGGTCGTGCTCGTGGGGCACTCCTACGGTGGAATCGTCATCACCAACGCAGCCAACGGCAACTCGAACGTGCAGGCATTGGTCTACGTGGCCGCGTTCGCGCCGGACCAGGGTGAAACCCTGCTCGACCTGCAGAACCGGCACCCCGGAAGCCGGCTGACAGAGGCGGCGCTCGACTTCCGCCCCTACGGTGAAGGCCTCGTCGACGCCTACATCCAACGTGACGCCTTCCCGAGCGTCTTCGCCGGCGACGTGCCGAAAACCACCGCCCGGCTGATGTGGGCCGGCCAGCGCCCGGCTGACCTGCGCGCCCTGGGTGAACCGTCCGGTGCGCCGGCCTGGACCAGCATCCCCTCCTGGTTTCTCGCGGCCCGCGAGGACCTGGTGCTGCCGGTCGCGGCCCAACGGTTCATGGCACAACGCGCCGGCGCGCGGGTCCGGGAGATTGACGCCTCGCACGTCGCGATGATCTCGCAACCGGCCGCGACCACCGACCTGATCAAACGCGCCGCACGCTGAGAGGACGAAACCGTGCATCAACGCGCCTACGAAGGACAGTGCGCATTCGCGGAAAACCGGCACGGCGTCGTCAGATCGCCGAAGCTGACCCTCTTCGCTCTGGCACTGGGCACCTTCGCGATCGGCACCGGCGAGTTCGGCAGCAACGGCATCATCCAGCTGACCGCGTCCGACCTGGACGTCCCTCTCCCCGTCGCCACGTACGCGATCACCGCGTACGCCGCCGGCGTCATCATCGGCTCCCCAGCGATCACCCTTCTCGCCGCCCGGGTCAACCGGCGCACCCTGCTGCTCAGCCTCATCGTGTTGTTCCTTGCCGGCAACGGCCTGTCCGCGCTCGCGCCGAACCTCACCCTGCTGGTCGTCTTCCGGTTCGTCGCCGGAAGCGTCCAGGGCGCGTTCTTCGGTGCGGGCGCCGTCGTCGCCGCATACGTGTACGGCCCGGGAAGGAGCGGTAAGGCATTCGCCACAGTGATGGGCGGGCTCACGATCGCTACCATCATCGGCTCGCCGCTGGGCACCGTCATCGGCCAGAACGCCGGCTGGCGCGCCATGTACTGGGCCGTGGTCGCCATCGGCGCGCTGGCCGGGCTCACCCTGGTCGCCTGGCTGCCGCGCACCGGCGACCTGCGCGGCAGCTCGATCCGCGACGAACTGGGCGCGCTGCGCCGGGTCAACGTCTGGCTGATGGTCGCGGTCGCGGCGCTCGGAATCTCGAGCATCTTCGCCGTCTACACGTTCATCGGCCCGTTCGTCACCGACGCGGCCCGCCGCGACGCCTCGCTCATCCCGGTCGCGCTCGCCGTCTTCGGCCTCGGCATGGCGGCCGGCAACCACCTGGGCGGACGGATCGCCGACCGCTCCGAACACAGCGGACTGATCGGGGGGTACGGCGGAACGCTGGCCCTGCTCGTGCCGATCGGTGTGGCCGGCAGCAACCTGGCGGTGCTGTTCCTCTGCCTGTTCGGCGTCGGTGCGGCCATGATGTTCGCGATCCCCACCGTCCAGGTGCGGCTGACCGGCTTCGCCCCGGACGCGCCGGCTCTGATGGGCGCGCTTAACCTCGCCGCTCTCAACCTGGCCAACTCCCTCGGCGCGATCGGCGGCGCGATCACCCTCGACGCCGGCCGGGGCGCCTTGGCCACTGTCTGGGCGGGGTTCGTGCTCACCTCGGCCGGCCTGCTCCTGTACCTCCTGACGATCGTCCGCCGCGCGACACCGGCGTCCGAGTTGTCGTTCAGTCGGCATCAAGTGCTCAGTCAGTAGCTCTGTCTAGCTTCGGTTCAACCGCACATCGAATCCAAGGGAGCGCCCCGCGATGCCTACTCGGGTCAATCGACAGACCGTCGACCTCTCCTCGTATCCGGATCTCGTCGTGGTCTATCTCGGCATGCGCGTCAATCGGATCTACGGCCTGCGGACGCTGATGGGCTACGGCCCGCAGATCGGCCGTTCCGCGAGCCCCAAGCCGGACGGGCTCCTCCAGCACGAGTCGCTGATGTGGTCGCTGTTCCCCATGCACGTCGGCATCCGCCAGTACTGGCGC
This sequence comes from Actinoplanes sp. ATCC 53533, assembly GCF_003947245.1. Taxonomy (NCBI): domain Bacteria; kingdom Bacillati; phylum Actinomycetota; class Actinomycetes; order Micromonosporales; family Micromonosporaceae; genus Actinoplanes; species Actinoplanes sp. ATCC 53533. Next base: position 87,758 of record NZ_QHHV01000057.1, read on the forward strand.
GACCTGCCCTCCCTGCTGTCGTGGGCGCGCTCCGAACCACACCGGCTGTGGTGGCGCGACTTCCTGCACAACAGCGGCGGCACCGGTTTCTGGCACGAGACCTACCTGATCCGGGGCGGAATGGAAGCGGTGTACGACGACATCCCGCACCACCGAGGCTTCGCCTCCTTCGCCCCGGTACAGCCGGCACGCGGCCCGATGTTCGGCTCAGCCGCGCGAGTCGGGCGTCCCGAGGACGACACCGCCCCGGTCATCACCGAGGCCGACCTCTACACCCAGCAGATCTGAGCCGTCCCGCCTACGGAGGTAAACAGATGCAGAGAAGTAGCAGTGCCATTCGATGGGGTCTGTGGTCCCACCTCATCTGGTACGTCCTCGCCAACGTCGGCCAGGTCGTCACGTGGTGGTTCGCCACTCCGGAGAAGTTCTTCTGGCCATTGTGGTCGATCGTGGGCTGGGGCTTCGGCCTGGTCATCCACATCTGGGCGGCCCGACGAACGCTCCGCGCGCCGACCGGGCTCGAACCACAGGCAATCCGGCGTGCGGCATAGCGCCGATCTCGACCGCGCCGAACAGGCCCGCTCGGCGAACAACCGCGGCGGACCCGTTCGGCGGCGGCCGGCCCATCAGGTCGCCACGATCACCCGACGATCGCGGCAGTTTCGGCGTAACGGCGTCGACGTGCACCTACGGTATGATCCCGGAGCTGTGTCGATCCTCTCCTGGCCTCCCGTGCAACTCCAGATCCTGGGCCCGTTGCGGGTCTGGCGCGATGGTGCCGAAGTCGCCGCCGGCCCACCGCAACAGACTCTGCTCCTGGCCGTGCTCCTGGCCCGGGCCGGCCGACCGACCAGCACGAGCGAGCTGATCGACCTGCTGTGGGGTGACAACGCCCCCGCCAGCGCTCTGAACGTCATCCAGAAGTACATCGGTGCGCTCCGGCGGGTGCTCGAGCCGCAGTTGGCCAGCCGGGGGACCGGCTCGTTCCTGCAGCGTCGCGGGAACTCGTACCTGTTCACCGCCGCCCCGGGCATGCTGGACCTCGTCGACTTCCGGGAACATGTCCACGCCGCCCGGGCCGACCTGACCCGGCAACACCATCGAACGGCACTCGATCACTACGTCCAGGCGCTCGGCCTGTGGCGTGGCCCGGCAGGCAACGGCATCGCCGACGGGACCAGCGCGACGACGGTGTTCGCCGCACTCGACGAGGAGTTCTACGACGCGTGCACGGCAGCCGGCGAATGCGCGGTGTCGACAGGCGTGCCGGAACGCGTTCTCCCCGCGGTGCAGCTGGCCGCGTCGATGGCCCCTTTCCACGAGCCTGTCCAGGCCGGCCTCATTGACGTCCTCGGCGCCGCCGGACGCCAGGCGGAGGCGCTGGCGGTGTTCCGTACGGTTCGAGGCCGCCTCGCCGACGAGCTCGGTATCGATCCCGGCCCCGGGCTGGAAGAGGCACAGCGGCGGGTTCTCGCCAAACCCACTCCCCCGGCACCACCCCCAGCATCGCCGGAGCCTCCCACCGGCCTGGTCGGTCGCGTCGAGGAACTCGCCGTGCTGCGGCACACTGTCGAGACCGCCGCAGCGGGCGCGACGGCAATCGGCATCGTCGAGGGCGAGCCAGGGGTCGGCAAGACACGTTTGTTGGAAGAGGCCGCAGCAGTTGCCGGCCGATGCGACGCGCTCGTCGTCTGGGGCAGCTGCCTGGAGGGCGACGGGACGCCCTCGATGTGGCCCTGGGAACAGGCACTGGGTTCCATCGTCAACGTCCTGCCCGCGCCGGCACGAGAGAAGTGGCTGGCCAGCGAGCTCGCCATCCTCCTCACACCGCAGGACACCGCCGACCGGACGGTGCCCGACGGCAACGCCCAGTTCCGGCTGTTCGAGCAGGTCGTCGCCCTCATCGGCCAGGCTTCCGCCGAACAGCCGACGGTCTTGATCCTCGACGACCTCCAGTGGGCCGACGTGGCCTCGCTGCGCTTGTTCAGCCATCTTGCCGCCCGGCTGCCGCCGCGCACCGCGATCATCGGCGCGCTCCGCGACCGGGCGCCCACCCTCGCCACCGATCTCGCTCAGGTGCTGGCCGCCGCCAGCCGGCGGCCCGGCCACCGCAGGCTACGGCTCGGCCCTCTCGGTCTGGGCGACGTGACGGCACTCGTCCACCGGGAGACCGGCCACGATCTCGGCGACGCGGTCGTCCGGGCCATCCACGACCGGACCTCCGGCAACCCGTTCTTCGTACGCGAATTGTCGCGGCTCCTACACGAAGCCGGCCCGCACGACGCCGCCGCGTCCACCGGGGTTCCGTCCACCGTGCGCGACGTGGTCCGCGACCGGATGGCGGGACTCGACGACCGCGCACGTGACCTGCTGCACGTCGCCGCGCTCATCGGCCGCACCATCGACCTCCGGCTGCTGTCCAGCGCCGCTGGGGTGGGCGTCGCGGACTGCCTCCGGCGCCTCGAGCCGGTGCAGGCGCTCGGCCTGCTCGAGCCCAGGCCGGACGATCCGTCCTCGCTGACCTTCACGCACGACCTGGTTCGCGAGTCGGTCTCCGAGACCACGACCCAACAACAGATCGGGTGGCTGCACCTGCGCGTCGCAGACGCGCTCGAACGGATCCACGGCGGTGACGAGGCCATTGCCGAACGCCTCGCCTACCACCTGTGGGCCGCCGGACCGCTCGCCGAGCCCGCCCGCACGGCGGCCGCGCTGATCCAGGCCGGGCGCCGCGCGGCGAACAAACTCGCGTTCGAGGCGGCCAACCGGCAGCTGCGATCCGCCGCCCAGGTCACCCGCGCCTGCGGCTTGCACGAGCTGGAGTTGTCCGCCCTCACGCTGCTGGCCATCGTCGTCCGTCGAGAGTCGGGCTACGACGCCTCAACCTTCGAACTGCTGGAGCGGGCCGAGTATCTCGCGCGCACTCTCGACAGCGATGCGGAGGCCGCCGACTTTTTCTTCATCCGCGTGATGGGAGCCTTCACTTCCATCGAGGAAGGTCGTGGAGAATTGGCCCGCCAGATGTATGGACGCGGTCAGGTGTCGTCCGATCCGGCTGTGCGGCGCTACGGTCGGCACACGTGGGGCCTGCATCAATGGGATGTCGGCAACATCGGCGACGCGTACCGGATCTTGACCACGCCGGGCGAGGACGGGCCGGGCGAGGACACGCCGCTGCGCCGGGACGGCAGCATTCCGGGTGAAGGGCCCGGCTGGCGGGCAGTGATCACGGCGCTGCATGGTGACGTCGGTGAGGCGCTGGCGTTCGTCGACACCTGGGACGCCCCGAACGATCCGTACGCGGCCTCGGTCTGGGTCTACTACACCACCATGATCGCTTCCATGGCCGGCGACGCCGGCTTGGCGAAACACGCCGGTGAGCGGTGGTTCGCCGCCGGCCTCACCCGGCTGCGCTCTCAGCTCGAGCACTACATCCGGCAGTACTGGTGCTGGGCACACGCGCTCACCGGCGACGATCCCGCCGACTTCGCGGCCGAGGCCGAACAGCTCCTGGCCGTCAACCTGCTCGACCCACCGCAGTGGGGCATCGCCTACCACTACGGGCTCATCGGCGAGATGTGGCTGGCGGCCGGGTTGCCCGACCGAGCGGCCGCCGCCCTGGACCGGGCCGATCAGGCGGTCTGGCAGCACGGCCAGCGATACAGCGAAGGTCATCTCCTTCTGGTCAAGGCGCGCCTGGCGCAAGCCCGAGGGGAGCCCCTGCCCGCGGTCCGGGCTGCAGCCGGACGTGCCCTCGCGCATTCGACCGCTTCCGGCGCCTATCTGTTCGCGCGACGAGCCGAACGATTCCTCGCCGAACTGGGAGCTGCCGCATGACTGCCCTGTCCTCCCTCTCCCGCGGTCTCGCGGCGCCGAGAGGCTTCGTCGACGCCAGTTTCCACCCGCCACCCGGGGCGATCCGCCTGCTTGCCGGCATCCCCGCGCCCGAGGCGCTGCCGGCGGAGGCCATCGCGGAGGCGTCGGCGGAGCTGTGGCGCGACCATGACGCCGCGGCCGCGGCCGTGCAATACTCCCCGGCTCAGGGCTTCACCGGGCTGCGGGAGTGGATCGCCAGGCGAGAGGACGTCGACCCGCGCCGGATCGTGGTGACCAACGGCGGCATGCACGGCCTCACCCTGGCCGTGCTGACCGTCGTCGAGCGCGGCGCCACCGTCGCCGTGGACGATCCGGTGTTCCCGGGATTCCTGTGGGCCTTGGACGTCGCGACGACCCGGATCCTGCCGGTGCCGGTCCTGGCCGACGGCTTCGACGTCCAGCACCTCGCCGGGCGGCTCGCCGCCGGCGCGCGGATTGCCGCCGCGTACACCGTGCCCGACTTCCACAACCCGGCCCAGGCCAGCCTCTCCGCGGAGAAGCGGCACGGGCTCGTCGAGCTGGCCGAGCGGCACGGCTTCTACGTCATCGTCGACAACCCGTACCGGGAGCTGCGCTTCGCCGGGCAGGAGCTGGGCGTCGCGGCCTTCAACGAGTCGGACCGGGTCATCCACGTCAACACGTTCACCAAAACCCTCGGGCCGGGCTGGCGCGTCGGCTGGCTGGTGCTGCCCGAACACCTCGTGGAGCCGGTGATCCGGCTGCGCGGCCGCCTCGACGTACACACCTCCTCGGTGACCCAGGCGATCGTGGAACGGTTGGTCACCCGCGACGACCACTGGTACGACGGGGTCGTGCGCAGCGCCACCCGCCTGTACCGGGAGCGCGCCGGTGTGCTGGTCGACGCATTGCACGAACAGCTACCGGGCGCCTTCGAAATCCGCGCGCCCGAGGGCGGACTGTTCCTCTGGCCGCGCCTCACCGACGACAGCATCGACCCCGGCGCGCTGTTCCGGCGGGCGGCCGCCAACGGCGTGGTCTACCAGCAGGGAGAGTTCTTCGCGGCCGACCCGGAGCAGCTCTCCTCGGCGCGGCACCTCCGGTTCGCCTACAGCGACCGCACACCCGACGAACTCAACGAGGCCGTGCGCCGGCTGGCCGCAGCATTCCCAGGAGGCAGCCGATGACGAATGCTCGATTGCCGATGAGCGCGCTCGCCCCTTTCGCCGCCGGCTCGATCGGCATGGGCATCTGGGTCACGGTGCCAGGCATTTTCCTGCTGTATTTCCTCACCGACGTGCTGGCCGTGCCCCCGCTCGTGGCCGGCACCACCCTGCTGCTGGCCAACATCCTCGACGTCGTGCTGCACCCGTGGGCGGGCCGGCTCTCCGACACCGACCGTGCCCGCGGCGGCAGTCGCCGCCGGCTGATGTTCGCCGGCACCGCGGTCGTCCTCGTGTTCGTGGCCATGTTCGCAGTCCCGTCGGGCCTCCGCGGGACACCCGCCGTGGCGTGGGTCGCGGTGACGTTCGTCGCCGGCAACCTCCTCTACTCCGGCTATCAGGTGTCCTACCTGGCCACGCCCGCCGACCTCGGCATCGGCTACCACGAGCGGACCCGGCTGATGGGCTACCGCAACGTGGTGATCACGGTCAGCGTCCTGCTCGCCGGCGTCATCGCGCCGCTGCTCACCGGCGACGACCCGGGCGTCGGCGACTACACCCGGATGGCAATGTTGCTCGGCGCCGCCATGCTTACCGGGATGCTGGCCGGCATCCTCGGCGTCGCCCGCCTCAACCGGGCCGCACCGGGCACCCCGGTCGACCACGGACACCGCGGCGGACTGCTGGTGGCCTTGCGCGACCGGCACTTCCGCGCCCTGACCGCGTCCTACCTGACCGTGGCGATCACGATGAACCTGGTGCTGGCCGCGATGCCCTACTTCGCCGAGTACGAGATGGGCCGCGCCAACCTCACCTCGACACTCGTCGCCGCGTTCATGGCACCGGCGGTCCTCGCCACACCCCTCTGGGTTCTGGTGGCCCGGCGGTTCGGCAAACAGCGCAGCCTCCTCGCCGCCCAGGGCGCGTTCGTCGCCGGCTCGCTGGCGCTGGGCTTGGGCGCACAGGCCGGACTGCCGCTGATCATCGGGACCGTGGCAGTACTGGGCGTCGCGTTCGCCGCGATGCAGCTGATGCCGCTGTCCATGGTGCCCGACGTGATCGCCTCCGCCGGACGCGGCGGAGCCGCAAGCGCCGGCAGCTACACCGGTGTGTGGACCACAGCGGAGGCCACCGGGGGTGCGCTCGGCCCATACCTCTTCTCGGCCTGCCTGGCCGTGGGCGGTTTCGCCGCCAGCGGCGCCGGCGAACAGATTACCCAGACTCCCGACGCGCTGACCGCAGTCCGCTACGGCTTCACTCTCGTGCCGGCCGCCCTCATGACGGTCGCCATCGTGCTCCAACGGCGCTACACGCTGGACAACGCGGCGTCCGCCGGTGAAGTCACCTTGGCAGCCAGCGGACAGTCCCGCGTTCCGCCTTCCCGATGAACGGCGCCGTTCCCCGCGAAGCATCCTTGCTGTCGCTCTGCTTGAGTACGCGCCGCAATCGAGCTGCCAACAGCCGAAGGTCAACCCTGTACCGTGCCAAAACTGCGTTGGCTGCTGTGAACTGGGGTTTTGAAGATCGGTTCAGGCTGCTCGGTGGTACTCGTTGATCACGCCGCCGAGGCGTTGTCGGCGTCGTATCGGGGCGTCCATCGCGATGACGACGGCTGGGTCGTGGTTCTGTGGCAGTTGCTGTCGGCCTTGATGGGGGCGGTAGTTGTTGAAGTGGTCCACGTACTCGCCGGCCACAGTTCGGGCGTGTCGTTCGTCGTAGATCAGCAGCCGGTCGGTGCACTCCTCGCGGAGGCTGCGTCCCCAGCGTTCGATGTAGCAGTTCGCCCGCGGTGTCTGTGCCGGGATCTTGACCACGGTGATGCCCTCGGCGGCGAAGACCTCGTCGAACGCTGCGCTGTACTTGCCGTCCCGGTCGCGGATCAGGAAACGGTACCGGCTGGTCTGTTGGTCGAGGTCCATGACGAGGTTGCGGGCCTGCTGGACGGCCCAGGCATGATCCGGGTTGGCGGTGACCCCGAGTAGATGGACGCGGCGGGTGGCCACCTCCATCACCGCCAGCACGTACAAGCGTCGTAGCAGGATCGTGTCGACGTGGAAGAAATCGATGGCCAGCAGGCCGTGCGCTTGGGCACGCAGGAACGTCCGCCAACTGGTGTCCACGGTTCGCGGTGCCGGGCCGGGTCGCCGGGCGGCGAGGAGGCGCCGGATCGTGCCCACGCCGACATGATGGCCCAGCCGTAGCAGTTCGCCCTGGATGCGTCGATGTCCCCATCGGGGGTTCTCTCGGGCGAGGCGTCGGATCAGGTCGCGGATCTCGTCGCTGATCGGCGGCCGGCCGGTCTTGCGTGGGTGGGTCCAGTGCCGGCGCAGCAGCCGCCGGTGCCAGCCGAGCAGCGTGGCGGGGGTGACCAGCCGGTAGGCCCGGACGGCGGTGGGCAGTAGACGGGCCAGGGCCGACAGGACAGCCCGGTCCGGCCAGGACAACCGAGGCCGACCCTTCAACTGCCGGCGCAGCACCGCCACCTCATGGCGCAGGGCGAGGACCTCCGCCAGCAACGCGGTGTCGCCTCGGACAGCAGCCCCAGAGCGCCGACCAACCGGATCACCATCAGGTAAACCAGCCGAACCACCACACCGATGGTCCTCGACGCAAACCGGGAAATCCCAGCTCACCGTGTGTGCGACGAGTTCTGGCACGGTACAGGGTCCGGCGACGATGCCGAGCATGGTCACCGCGCGGAGGACAAGCGCGGCGTACTCGGCGGTCAGGGGTGCGGGCAGGCTGTGGGCGATGCCGTGGCGCAGGTTCGCGCCCCAGGGACCGGCGAGAAGCCGGTTGAGGAAGTCCGCCCACGACTCGTCTAGGGCGATCTCCGTGAGTTTGTCGAGCAGGATGTACAGGCCGGGGTAGCCGCCAGGGGTGGTGGTGGCTACGGCGCGGAGATGCCTTCGTCGAGTTCGAGGAGCAGGGGGCGGGCGGCGGCCTCAACTTTCGGCGTGGCCAAGTGGATGCAGGATTCGGTGTCGTGGTGCCAGAAGTGGCGCATGGCCTTGGCGAGGCTGCGGGCCAGGGCCAGGGCCTGGTCGCGGGCGCCGCGGCTGAGCAGGCAGGTGACGAGGTTGTCCTCGGTGGGGATGCCGTAGCGGTCGGCGAGGCGGGTCAGGCCTTCGGCCAGGAGCCGTCCGTAGTTCTCGGCCCGGATCTGGGCGACGAAGCTCATCTCGTGCTTTTCGAAGTCTTCACCCCGAGGAAGGCGCCACCGAACACATCGACCTCGACCATCTCCCCCACCTCAGCACCTTCATCGACCACTGGGTGTCCGACACGGCCCTGGCCCTGGCCCTGGCGCGGTAAGCGGAACCAGGCCAGCACACGGTGCCGGCGTGCTGGACCGGCGTGGCGCTGGCATCCTTCTGGCAGCCAGCGCCATGGGCGCCCTAGCGGCGCTGGCATCGCACAGGTCTCCAGCAACTTCCGTATCGCGCCAGCGGGGTACAGAAATCGGCGTGTTCTAGCGAGGGAAGATACAAGGCGGTGCGGATCGCCCTTCCTGCGCACTTCCGAGCCGGCCCACCAGAAGCTCCTCAGCTACCCGGCTGACGGATTGCGGCGCCCGGATCGGTGCTCTGCTCAAGAGCCGTCCACCACTCCTCCAGCTCATCGACCCGGCTCTGGAGTGCGGCGTTCGCCGCCCGGGCCGTCGCCAGTTCCTCGGTCAGCGCACCGATCGGCCCGGAGGCGGTCAGGGCGTCGAGCCAGCCAGCGACCAGCCGATCCTCAGCGGCGACCCGGCGGAGCGCGGAGGCGATCACCTCCGGTGACAACTCAGCCACGAACTCTCTCGGGAGCGTGAGCAGGCGAGCGACCTCGCCGAGGCTCCGCGCGGCGCTCATCTGGCGCCGAAGGCGCTCGGCGGACGGCACCGCCGGTTCGGCCGGTATCGCAGCCGCGATCGGCTTGGCGGGAGAAGGAGCGGCCTTCGACACAGGCGCGGGCGTAGGTGCCGGCTCCGGGTCAGGCTCCGCCTCTGACGGGAGTTCGGGAAGGTCGTCCCCCACCCAGGCGTAAGCCAGAGTGTCACCCTTCTGCCGTCGGACGACATTTGGCCACTTGGGCAGAACCGCCAGCGCGCGGGGCCCGTGCCGGGCCCAGGTCTCGTTCCGGAGACCGAGCTCGGCCAGACGCTCCCGGATCTCTCGCACCTTCAGCGGGACCGACGACTCGGCCAACAGGTGGAGAACCACCGCGAGGGGCTCTTGGGCGAAGACGGCGTGGAACAGCCGGGAGTCGGACAGAGCCAGGAAACGCAGCGAATCCCTCGTCGCGACGTGAACGCCGGCGCCCCGTGGGACAAGCTCTTCCTCATCGGTGTCATCCCACTTGACCTGATAGTTTGTCCCGTCATCCGCGAGGATCGATCCGGCTCGGGTTCGGCGTACGCCGAACGAATCGGACACCCGGACAAGACCCTGATCTGCGCTCACGAATGCGACTGTAATGGTTATCGTCGCGGCCGGGGCGCCGGCCGGAGCCAGCCCATCCTGGCCAGGCTCATCGGCCGTGTGCGCCCAGCGCCGGCTTGGCGGAACAACTCTGAGAGGAGATGGGCGCGCTTGCCAGCCGCCCGTACGGACAGATCGGTGAGCTTGCCACTCGGTTCGAGGTCGAGCGTGAACGTGTGCCCGTCCCAGGGCTTCCTGGACGCTGTGGGTGCCGAAAACCTCATCCACGCTGGTCACAGTCATCTTGATCACCGAGGCCAGGAGGCAGGTGCCGACACGGATCCTCTCGGCTGAATCGCGACGGCGCTCTACGTCGAGCACTGCGCGACGATGACGAGTGTGCTGTTTCGACTGGCCTACCTCGGCGTGACCAACGCCCTCGCGCTGCTACGGCTGCTACCGATGAGCGACGGCGACAAGGACGCCGAGATCCTCGCGCTCCGGCACCAGATCATGGTCCTCGAGCGACAGCTGTACGGCGCCCGGCCCCGGTTCACCCCAGCCGATCGGGCCTGGCTGGCAGCCCTGCTGTACCCGCTACCACGAACCGTACTGGACCGTCTGCGGCTGCTGGTATGCCCGGAGACGGTCCTACGCTGGCACCGGGACCTGATCGCCCGCCGGCACGCCCGGATCTCCCGGCCCCGCCAGATCGGGCGACCACGAACGATCCAGTCGATCCGCACGTTGGTGCTGCGCCTGGCCCGAGAGAACAGCAACTGGGGCTACCGCCGCATCCACGGCGAACTGCTCGTGCTGGGCGTCAAGGTCGCAGCCTCCACCGTCTGGGAGATCCTGAAAGAGGCCGGTGTCGATCCGACGCCCCAGCGCACCAGCAGCACCTGGGCCGCGTTCCTGAACTCCCAGGCCCACGCCGTCATCGCCGCCGACTTCTTCGAGACGACCACGCTGACCGGCGCCCGCCTCTACGTACTCGCGGTCATCGAGCATGCCACCCGCCGCATCCGGATCCTCGGCGCCACCGCGCACCCGACCGCTGGCTGGGTGGCCCAGACCGCCCGCAACCTCGTCATGGACCTCGAAGACACCGGCTGCCAGGTGAAATACCTGATCCGCGACCGTGACCGCAAGTACCCGGCCCTGTTCGACACCGTCCTGGCCGACGCCGGAATCGATGTCGTGCTCACCGGAATACGGACACCCCGGATGAACGCGATCATGGAACGCTGGGTACGAACCTGCCGCCGCGAACTCCTCGACCGCACTCTGATCCTCAACCAGCGGCACCTGCTGCACGCGCTGCGCGAGTACGA